>NZ_CM147855.1:2754000-3060000 GCF_055808145.1 Pseudoalteromonas sp. KJ63-1
CAGGCGCTGCCCGAAGGGTTCTGCCTAGGGGCAATTAACTCTTTGTTGCCTACATGGATGTAGGTAAGGGGCGTGAGCAGGACGCGGAAGCTTTGCTCGGTTCTTACTTAGCCCACTAGGTTACAAACCTCGCGCCGCGACTAAATTGCCCCTAGTTTGAACAAATATCAATCCGCAAAGATCAACAGACCCTTGGCTTTATAAGCGCTCAATAGTCATTGAGCGCTTATAAATCAGTCCAACTCAAAAATAGCTTTCCAAACAGCAGTTACATTATTGATATCTTTACTAAAATCTTCACGTTTTACACAACGACCCTGCTGATCTAAGCTCAACACATGATAGCGTGAGCGATAATCTATATAAGCTTTAATAAGTTGCTGTTTCTGTGTGTCTGTAATGCAACCAATTTTAGCCGCGTCCGTTAAAATTCTGACATTGTCAGAATTGTCGCATAAGTGGTTAAACTCATGAGCGTACTTTAATACTAAATATTGGGTGATAAACTCAATATCGGTCATCGCCCCCACGTCTTGTTTTAAATCAAACTGCTGCTCGTTACCTTTAGCTAAATGACCACGCATTTTTTCGCGCATTTTAATCACGTCGGTTTTTAACAGCTCAACATCACGTTTTTGACACAATATCTCGGCGCGAATTTGTGCAAAACGCGTTACTAATTCAGTTTGCCCCAAAATCAGCCTCGCTCTGACTAAAGCTTGATGCTCCCACGTCCATGCTTGAGTTTGTTGGTAATGATTAAAACTCTCTAAGTTAATCGCTAATAACCCTGACGCCCCCTCTGGGCGAAGTCGAGTATCTAATTCATATAAAATACCTGAGGCAGTACGGGTATTAAATAAATGCATTAAACGCTGTGCTAGCTTTAAATAAAATTGCCTTGAGTCAATTGCCTTGTCGCCACAGGTATAGCTGGTACCGTCATGGTTATGCACGAACACTAAATCGAGATCAGAGTCATAACCCACCTCAAAACCACCGGTTTTTCCATACGCAATAACGGCAAAGCCTTTATGTTCATCATCGGTATTAGGTGGCATGCCAAAACGTTTAACACAATGATACCAAGCAATATTAACAGCCTGATCAACTATCGCTTCTGCAAGTGCGGTTAAGTGATCGCTTACTTTCATTACATCAATTACGCCAGTGGCATCTGCGGCGGCAATACGTAATTGGTGGGTTTGTTTAAACTGACGTAATGCCTCCATTTGTTGTTCAAGATCGTCATGTTCAATACGTAAAAAATACTGTCTTATTTCATCTTTATATGCTGTTAATGGGGTCGGTTTGTATAGCACTGCAGGGTCGATAAGTTCATCGAGCAAAATGGGATACAATGAAATATGCTCTCCAATCCACTTACTATGGCAACAGAGCAAAACTAACTGCTTTAACGTTCCAGGGTTTTCATACAACAACTCTAAATAAGCGGTGCGCGAAATAATTTTATTTAGTATTTGACATACCGTTGTAAACGCACTGGCAGTAGCATTAAAGTCATTTAATTGCTTGAGCAATGCAGGCATTAATTTATCAAGAATATCGCGTCCACGGTTGCCCACTTTGGCTTTAGATAGGCGCTGTTTGAAGTCATGTAATGGTGTTTGCCACTCTTCTCTTGGTTCATTCAAAAAGCTAACATCACCATGATCCCAAGTACTTATAAACGCGCCTTCACAAGTATCAAGTGGTTCGGTTTCTTCACCAATTACCTGAATAAACTCATTATGAATTTGCGCCATGACCTGTTCTATTTTTTCAATAGCTGAGTCAAAATTACCTTGCTTCAACAATACATTCAGCCGTTGCTGATTTAGCTCATCATCAGGCAGAGTTTGTGTTTGCTGATCATCAAAAATCTGTAGGTATTGCTCTACCATACGTAAATAAAGATAGTTATTTTTAAGCCCTCTGGCTTCATGCTCATCAATCACTTGGCTAAAAGTTAGCTGCTCTAATGCAGTTAATAGAGATTGTGTTTGTAAATTTGCTTCTCTGCCGCCCCTGACCATTTGCAATGCTTGAACAATAAATTCAACTTCGCGAATGCCGCCACCACCTAATTTAATGTTATTAGTTAAGCGCTTACGACGCACTTCTTGGGCAATCATGAGTTTCATTTTTCTAAGCGATTCAATCACAGAAAAATCAATGTAGCGGCGATAAACAAAAGGTCTCAGCAAAGTATTAAATTCCTGCCAATAACGACTAGGCGTGCCAATTAATCGCCCTTTTAACATCGCGTAGCGCTCCCAATCACGCCCTTGCTCTTGGTAATAGTCTTCAATGGCATTAAAGCTCATCACCAACGGACCACTTTCACCAAATGGGCGCAGACGCATATCAACCCGAAATACTTGGCCATCCACGGTGCATTGGTTCAGGGCTGTAATTAACTTTTGGGCCACTTTAGTATAAAAAACAGATGCTTCGAGCGAGCGACGACCACCTTGGGTTTTAACGTTGCGGGGGTATGCAAAAATAAGGTCTATATCAGATGAGTAATTTAGCTCTTGCCCTCCTAACTTCCCCATGCCTAGTACCATTAATGGTAAAGCGTTTTTATCTTCATCTAATGGTTCACCATTAGTTTTAGCAACATTATTGTAGGCCCATTGATTAGCACTATCTATCAGTTTATTGGCAAGTTCACTAATGTATTTAATGCTATCCGCAATTGAGTTTTCACAACATAAGTCTAAAAAAGCGACTTTTAGCCAGTACTTTTCACGATATTGGCGCAGTAATTGATGACACTGCTGCTCTTCCACTTCATTTATATTAAGTGTTGCAAAGGGATCTGAAATTTCTCTATTATTAATTTCAACTTCGCATAGCAACCAAGACAACAGCGAAGGTTGAGAGCTTAAACTGCGCCAAGCAAAATCACTTAACGCTAATAAACGCACGAATTGCTGCTGGATTTGTTGTTCGGGATACAGCGTTGCAAAACGCGTTTCACCCAGTTTTTGTAATTCAATAGGAAGCTGCGTGTCGTTACTCATCAATACCCTCTTTTATCTCACCAATAACCATACTAGAATGGTTAAAAACCTATCAAGGTAAATCTATTTAGGAACACCATGTCATACTTGTCATTATCTAACACTAGTTTAGTTGCGATTGCTATTAGTTTTGTGGTTATTTGTATTATTATCATCAGTTTAAGAATTATTACTCAAATAAAAGCAAAACAAGCACTTAAAGAAGAATTAGCGCAACATGATAACTTTGCAATGGGAATTAGTTTTGCTTCTGAAATATCAGTCGTGATCGCCACGATGGCATTTTTGTTCGATGAAATTAGTATTAGCACCGCTCAATCAAATCCGCTGAAAGTCATTTTATTAATTGTGCTGTTATTTTCGTTTATAAAAATGGGACATTTAATCCACCGTAAATGGATTTTACGCCGCTTTAATGAAGAAGCAGCTATATTAAAACAAAACGTTTGTGCTGCGTTGGTTGATTCAGGCATGCTGATTGCCAACTGCATTTTAGTATTGGGTTTATATACGTGGACACACACTCAAGGCTTTAGTAATTTATTAATAGCCTCGGTAAGCTTTTTTGTTTTACAAGGCATGTTTGCCCTAGACAGTAAAATACGCGAAAACCGCTTTGCTAAAGCCAACCAAGGGGCCTCTTTGCAAAGTAACTTTGGTTTAGAAAACACCTCCATTGGTATTCGCTATGCGGGTAAATCAATAGGCTTAGCTCTTGCTGCGTATGCTGGTTTATCGAGTGCGGCGTTTCAAAACGGTAAAATGGTAGAGAACTTATTTACTTTGGTAATGCATTGCGGTGTGATGTGGCTGTTACTATACTGTTTAACGTATATTATAAAAATTATTTCAATGCCAAATATAGATACCGCACTTGAAGTCGATCATCAGGATAATATTGGCATTGCCTGTATTGAATTTGCTGTATTTTGTGCTATTGGTTATTTATTAATAAGTATGTTTTCAATTTAGTACCAAACTCATTAAATTTAGCCGTTGCTTAACGTCCCTATTTAATTGTTTGGTAAATTAACAGGGACTTTAGGCATATGGCAATTAAAACAGGAAGTTATCTATTAATCGATATAGATAACGAGTTCAGCCGAGCATTTGTAAAACATTACATAAATACTAATGATGCTGCTAAAAAGGACATCATAATAGCCGGTGCGAACACGCAAAAGCTGGTTAAAATGATGTTTGATGAACTCGTTAAAGATTATTGCTATTGCGATATTGAGAACGAAATCAGTATTTCAGAACTGGCCAGCTACCTTCACGAACACCACAATGTTCAAGGCGTATTATTCAACCAAACAGATTATTTGCTCGCTGATGATACACAGCGCTTTATTTATAATTCATTACATGAAAAACGCTATATTATTAGTCAAACCAATCATGGCTATGACATTAACCCCATAAATGAAGAGTGCCATTCAAATCATTTGTCCTGTGATACCGATATAGCCCAAACCGCACAAGAACTAACAGAGCTTGCAGTCCCTGAATATGAAAAATAAATAATTGCACCCAAGCCTTTGCTTACTTACCATAGAGGGATATAACTTCTATGTAAAAAAGTGATTTGCCATGCGAGTGCCTCATATTTATCAATCATCACCAATTGCCCTTAATACTCCTTTAAACCTTGACGATGATGCTGCAGGGCACATAGGCCGTGTGTTGCGCATGAAAGTGGGCGAGCAGGTTTCTATTTTTAATGGTGAAGGCGGAGAGTTTCTAAGTGAAATTATTGAGGTGAGTAAAAAGAGCGTGGTTGTTATGCCGCTTGAATTTAATCCTCATGACGTTGAATCACCATTAAAAATTCATTTAGGCCAGTGCGTATCCCGTGGTGACAAAATGGATTTTACCATTCAAAAGTCTGTTGAATTAGGGATCACTGAAATCACCCCTATTTTTAGCCAGCGCTGCGGCGTAAAACTAAGTGGCGACCGCTTAGAAAAAAACACCAGCAATGGCAAAAAATAGCCATTGCCGCAGCAGAGCAATCTGGGCGCAACTTTGTGCCAAAAGTACACTCACCTGTTGATTTAAAAACCTGGCTTGAACAGCAAACAGCTGCCATTAAATTAACTTTGCATCCTCGCGCCGAACACAGTATTAAAACCCTTACCGTTCCCGATGACGGCGTGCGCTTTTTAGTAGGGCCTGAAGGCGGATTTACCGACGATGAAATAGCACAAACAAAGCAACAAGAATTTGTAGATATTCGCTTAGGCCCGCGGGTACTTCGCACAGAAACAGCAGCGTTAACCGTTTTAAGCGCACTGCAATTACAATTTGGCGATTTAGCTAATTGAAATAACTAAAAGCACCCACATATCAAGATTACAGTTGTAAAAAACACATAAACTAAGGCACAGCGCATGGCAATTAAGTTAGGTATTATTTCAGATCCTATTAGTGGATTTAATATTAAAAAAGACACCGGTTTTGCAATGATGATGCAAGCTCAAACCCGTGGCTACGAAATTTACTACATGGAAATGGATGATTTATCGCTGCGTCAAGGCAATGCCTACGCTACTGCAGCCAAAGCACAGGTTTTTGATAACGCAGAAAAGTGGTACCAACTTGAAGAAAAAACCACCATTGCACTGGCTGACTTAGACGTTATTTTAATGCGTAAAGATCCGCCTTTTGATACTGAATATATTTACGCAACCTATATTTTAGAACGTGCTGAGCAAGCGGGTACTTTAGTTATTAATAAGCCACAGAGCTTGCGTGACGCCAATGAAAAACTATTTACCGCTTGGTTTAGTGAGCATACACCTGATACGTTAGTTACGCGCAGCCAAAAGCAAATCCGTGAATTTTTAGCCGAGCACAAAGATATTATTTTAAAACCATTGGATGGTATGGGCGGTGCTTCTATTTTTAGAGTAAAAGCAGATGATGCCAATATTGGCGTAATATGCGAAACCTTAACTGAGCATGGCAGTCGCTTTGCGATGGCGCAAAATTACATTGAAGAGATCACTCAAGGTGACAAGCGCGTATTGGTTGTTGATGGTGAAGTTATTCCTTATTGTTTAGCGCGTATCCCACAAAACGGCGAAACGCGCGGTAACTTAGCCGCCGGCGGACGTGGTGAAGCACGCCCAATTAGTGAGTCAGATCTTAAAATTGCTCAAGCAGTTGCCCCTACATTGAAAGAAAAAGGCTTAATATTTGTTGGCTTAGATATCATTGGCGATAAGTTAACTGAAATTAACGTAACAGCACCAACCTGTGTTAAAGAAATTGAGGCCGCTTACGAGATTTCTATTACCGGTATTTTATTTGATGCTATAGAGAGAAAGCTTAGTAAATAATATTAAAGCCATAACAAAATTTAAGCAGTGGCGCTTCTATAGTCACCGCTTAAAGTTGAATAAATTTTAGTGTTAAAACATGGGACTATGCCATACTCAAGATTCAATAACTAAAAGGGTAAAAATTATGCAGTCATTAGAAAATCATTTTTTAATCGCAATGCCATCAATGCAAGACCCTTTTTTTAAACGTGCGGTCACTTATATTTGTGAACACAATGAAGAAGGCGCTATGGGACTTGTTATCAATCAGCCGATTGATGTTACCGTAGGTGAGCTACTCGACAAAATTGATATTGATAACGATAAGTCGCAACATGCTGCGCAAGTGACAGTGTATGCTGGCGGGCCGGTAAAAACGGATCGTGGCTTTGTACTACATTCACCAAAACCGGGGTATTCGGCAAGCCAAAAGTTGAGTAGTGATATTATGATCACTACCTCAAAAGATGTATTAGCCACATTAACTACTGCTCAAGCACCCGAGCAATTTATAATTACCTTAGGTTACTCAGGTTGGGAGCAAGGCCAGCTAGAACAAGAGCTACTTGATAATAGCTGGTTGATTATAAAAGCCGACCCTAAAATAATTTTTGATACCCCAGTGGAAAAGCGCTGGGAAATGGCAGTCTCTATGCTTGGTTTTGATGTTAGCCAATTAAGCCCTGAAGCTGGACATGCCTAATAACATAAAAGACAAACATGACTAAAAAAACTGTAAAAGCGCAAGGTGAGCGCACCGTAATGGGATTTGATTTTGGTACTAAGAGCATTGGTATTGCAATTGGTCAAGAATTGACAGGCAGCGCCACCAGCCTAAAGGCGGTGAAAGCTCAAGATGGCATCCCTAATTGGGATGACATTGCTGTACAGGTAAAAGAGTGGCAACCTGACTTAATGGTGGTTGGCTTACCGCTTAATATGGATGGCACCTCACAAGAGGTTACCTTTAAAGCCAAAAAGTTCGCCAATCGATTGCATAATCATTACGGTATTGCGGTTCATACTCAAGATGAGCGCTTAACTACCGCTGATGCTAAAGCACGATTGTTTGAACGTGGTGGTTATAAAAACTTAGGTAAAGGCAACGTAGATAATATGTCTGCGGTGATTATTCTAGAGAGCTTTTTTGAAGCCAGTTATGGCGAATAAATTGATTTAACAAAAAAGCGCCTAAGGCGCTTTTTTTACGTGTGGATTTTGACTAGGGTCTGTTAGTCTTTACGGATTAAAACTCGTTCAAACTAGGAGCAATTTAATCGCGGCGCGAGGTTTGTAACCTAGTGGGTTCGATAATTGCTCCTACGTTATTCTACTGGCTTACATCCATGTAGGCAGCAACGAGTTAATTGTCCTTAGGTAATATTACCTTTATCATCAAGGCCATCAATGGTTACACCTTGCAAAAAGCCTGCCCCTTGCTGCTCGTTATTACGCAGTTTTATCATTAAACGTAAATCATTTGGCGAGTCTGCATGATGAAGTGCATCGGCATAGTTAATCCGTTGCTGTCTGTAAAGCTCAAACAGCGCTTGGTCAAAGGTCTGCATGCCCATTTCAGTTGATTTGGCCATAGTTTCTTTAATACCACCAATGTTACCGTTTTTAATCAGCTCACTCACCATTGGCGTATTCAATAATACCTCTATAGCAGCAGCACGTCCCTCCCCATCAGAGGTTGGGATAAGCTGCTGGGCAATAATAGCGCGTAAGTTTAATGCTAAATCATATTTAAGCTTATCGTGCTTCTCTTTTGGCACTAAATGCATAATACGATCAATAGCTTGGTTAGCATTGTTAGCATGCAAGGTGGCAACACATAGATGACCTGTTTCTGCAAAGCTTAACGCATACTCCATAGTTTCTTGCGATCGAATTTCACCAATTAAAATAACATCAGGCGCTTGTCGTAAAGAGCTTTTGAGTGCTGACTCAAAACTTTCAGTATCTAAGCCCACTTCACGTTGAGTAATAATGCTTTTTTTATGTTCATGCACAAACTCAATGGGATCTTCTATAGTTAAAATATGCCCTCGTTGATTACGATTTCTATAACCAATAAGCGCCGCCAAAGAGGTTGATTTACCTGTTCCCGTACCACCGACAAATAATACCAGTCCGCGCTTTGACATAATCACATCAGTAAGCGCTGAGGGCAATCCAAGTTCTTTTACATCAGGTATTTGGGTCACAATCCGGCGAATAACCATCCCCGCTCTGTCGCGTTGCCAAAAAGCCGAAATACGAAAGCGCCCTTCACTGGTTGCAATCGCAAAGTTACACTCTTTAGTGTTATGAAACTCTGCTTTTTGCTTTTCACTCATCGCTGATTCAACTAATTCCAGCGCTTGCTCATCGGTTAGTTTGTCATCATTAAGAGGTGTGAGCTCACCATTAATTTTAGCGCTGATAGGCAGCTGGCTTGATACAAATAAATCAGAGCCTTTTTTGTCGATCATTATTTGTAAAAAGTGATTTAGAGATAAAGTCATAATAATTCCTTAAGCGCTAAACTGCGTCTTATCTTGTGCTTTTGTATACGCCGCAGAGTGAGTGATAATGCCTCGGTTAACTAGATTCGTTAAACATTGATCCATGGTTTGCATCCCTTGCGATGCACCGGTTTGAATTGATGAATACATTTGAGCAATTTTATCTTCACGAATTAAGTTACGAATAGCGGGCGTTGCCAACATAATTTCGTGTGCAGCCACTCGCCCACCACCGACCTTCTTGATCAGTGTTTGTGAGATAACCGCACGCAATGATTCGGAAAGCATAGAGCGGATCATGTCTTTTTCTTCACCAGGAAATACGTCAATAATACGGTCAATGGTTTTAGGTGCCGACGTGGTATGCAAAGTACCAAATACTAAGTGACCGGTTTCAGCCGCAGTCATAGCAAGACGAATAGTTTCTAGATCTCGTAACTCACCAACCAAAATAACATCAGGGTCTTCACGCAATGCACTTCGCAAGGCATTAGAAAAACTATGTGTATCGCGGTGAACTTCACGCTGGTTAATTAAGCTGAGTTTATTATCGTGCACAAATTCGATAGGATCTTCAATGGTCAGTACATGGTGATGTTTATTTTGATTTATATAGTCCACCATGGCTGCGAGTGTAGTCGACTTACCTGAGCCTGTAGGACCGGTAACTAAGACTAAGCCTCGTGGGTTATCTGAAATTTGTTTAAATATTTCCGGCGCGCCTAAATCTTCAAGTGTCAGTACGTCACTCGGGATTGTACGGAACACGGCAGCAGGACCACGATTAGAGTTAAAGGCATTTACACGAAAACGTGCTAAATTAGGGACTTCAAAAGAGAAATCCACTTCGAGATTTTGTTCATAGTCCTTACGCTGGTTATCGTTCATAATATCATAAACCAGACTGCTGACTTCTTTATCTCCAAGTGCTGGTATATTAATTCGTCGCACATCGCCATCAACACGTATCATAGGTGACACCCCTGATGATAAGTGCAAATCTGATGCTTTATGTTGCACACTAAATGCCAATAATTCGGTGATATCCATTTATGACTCCACAACTAACTGATAAATATATGGTTACAATAGCAGAACGACTCACATCCGCCTACGCTAGAATTGCAGAGGCAGCGCAAAATGCACAGCGCAATAGTAACGACATTACGTTACTTGCAGTATCTAAAACCAAACCCGTCTCTGATATTATGGCAGCATATGAGCAAGGGCAACGCCAATTTGGTGAATCTTATGTTCAAGAAGCTGTAGATAAAATAGCGCAACTAGCCACATTTAGCGATATTGTTTGGCATTTCATTGGCCCTATACAGTCAAATAAAAGCGCTTTGGTGGCTGCTAATTTTGACTGGGTACAAAGCGTCGACAGACTAAAAATAGCAAAACGCTTAAACGCTCAGCGCCCACAGGGAATGCCCGCACTTAATATACTGATACAAGTTAATATTAGCGCAGAAGACGCGAAATCCGGCTGTGCCGTAGAGGAAATAGACCAACTAGCACAATTTATAAGCCAATGCTCGCAATTAAAACTACGCGGACTAATGGCTATTCCTGCAAAAAGTGACGATGCTAACACGCAAATTAAATATTTTGAGCTATTACAAACTTGCTTTGATAAACTACAGACCCAATATCCTCATATAGATACGTTGTCGATGGGGATGAGTAACGATGTAGAGGCTGCCATAGCGGCAGGTTCAACCATGGTGAGGATCGGCACAGATATTTTTGGAACACGAACTTAAAAGGTGATAACAGACATATGTCAGATAAAAAAATCGCATTTATAGGCACAGGTAATATGAGCTACGCCATCATTGGTGGCATGGTAAAAAACGGCTTTAACGCAAACAACATAATTGCGACTAACCGCAACCAAGAAAAACTAGCCAAGGTAGCATCCGACTTTAAGGTGCAAACCACCAGTGACAATAACGAAGCTATGCGCGATGCAGATGTCATTGTTCTGTCTGTTAAACCACAAATGATGGGCGACTTGTGCCAATCATTTCAAGATTCAGGCATCGACTTTAGTGATAAATTATTTATCTCAGTCGCTGCAGGTCTAACCGTTAAACGCTTACGTGAAATGCTTGGCCAAGATGTGAAAATGGTGCGTTGTATGCCAAATACACCGTCGTTACTTGGCCGTGGTGTATCGGGCTTGTATGGCGCTGGCGAAACGCAAAGCGAACATGAATTTGTACAACAAGTTTTTGAATGTACAGGTATAGTTGTGTGGGTAGAGCAAGAATCGCAAATTAACGATATCATTGCTGTGACAGGCTCTTCGCCAGCTTACTTTTTCTTATTTATGGAAGCGATTGAAGAAAAAGCGAAAGCACTTGGCTTTAATGATGAAGACGCGCGTCGCTTAGTACAGCAAACAGCGCTAGGCGCAGCTGAAATGGCACTTAGCCAACCAGATATTAGCATTTCGCAACTGCGCGCCAATGTAACCTCAAAAGGCGGTACCACGCATGCAGCTGTTGAGCATTTAAAAGCGCAAGGTTTAACCCAAACTGTGGGTGATGCAATGGATGCGTGTATTGCGCGTGCAGTGCAAATGGAACAAGAACTTTAAAACCATTTTTTATTGAAGGTTATACTATGAATGCCATGCAATTTTTAATTAGCACCTTGTTTGATCTATTTTTAATGGTGGTACTACTGCGTTTTTGGCTACAGTGGGCAAAAGCCGACTTTTACAACCCGATGAGCCAATTTGTGGTCAAAGCCACTTCGTTTGCAGTTAACCCGCTGCGAAAAATCATTCCAGGGCTAGGCGGGCTTGATTTAGCCTCTTTGTTGCTGGCATTTATAGTGGCTGCGGCAAAAATAAGTACATTAATGTGGCTTATTTATAGCTCTTGGGCTATTCAACCTGTGCTTATACAGGCGCTAATAACTGTTTTAAAAGAAGGTTTAAATTTAGTCTTTTGGGTGTTAATCATCCGCGCTATTTTAAGCTGGGTAAGCCAAGGCTATAACCCAATTGAAGCGGTATTCCATCAGCTTACTGAGCCAATGTTAAAGCCGATCCGTAAAATTTTACCGCCATTGGGGGGATTAGATTTATCGGTATTGGTACTGATTATCGGCATTCAGTTTTTACAAATGCTGCTAATGGACCTTTTAGCTTAAGCATAATGTAATATAAAAGAGGCCTAGCGCCTCTTTTTTACATATTCAGGAGTTAACCATGCAACGTTTAATAAAGTTTTGTTTTATTGCTTGTCTCGCTTTAGCATTTAATGCACACAGCGCTCAAGAACAAGGCGCCCAATACAAAGAGCTAGGCCCTTGGCAAGTTCATTACATAGCCTTTCCATCAACGTTTATTCAACCGCAAATAGCTAAAGCCTATGACCTTGAGCGTAGTGGCTATAAAGGCATTGTTAATATTTCAATATTAAAAAGTGATGCTGATAAAGCCGCTCAAAAAGCGACATTACAAGGTACCGCTAAAAACTTATTAGGTAACAAGCAAACCCTTAACTTTAAAGAAATAGTTGAAGGCGATTCAATTTATTACCTAGCACAAGTAGATTACACCAACGAAGAGATTTTACGTTTTGAAATTGAAATCCAACAAGGTAATCAGTTTCAAACATTAAAGTTTAAGCAAAAATTTTACGTAGATTAAATATGACCAACACCTTAGTACTTGCAACCGGCAACCCCGGAAAAGTGAATGAGCTGGCTAACATGCTCAGTTCACTTAATATTAATGTTGTACCGCAAAGCGACTTTAATGTCAGTGACGTAGCCGAAACAGGCACCACGTTTGTAGAAAACGCGATAATTAAAGCGCGTCATGCGGCTAAAATTACCGGACTGCCTGCTATTGCAGATGATTCAGGCTTAGAAGTTGATGGCCTGAATGGCGCGCCAGGTGTTTACTCTGCTCGTTTTGCAGGAAATAGCGCAAGCGATCAAGATAATATCGATAAATTACTGGCTGACTTAGGCGACAACCCTAATCGCAGTGCCCGTTTTTGGTGCGTGTTGGTACTAATGCGTCATGCTGACGACCCTACCCCGCTAATATGCAGTGCTAGCTGGGAAGGTGAGATTACCCTTAGCCAACACGGTGAAGGCGGCTTTGGCTACGATCCTATCTTTTTTGTACCATCAGAAAATTGCACCAGTGCCGCACTGACTAAAGAGCAGAAAAATGCTCTGAGTCATCGTGGGCAAGCACTTAATAAATTATTACAAGAGCTACAACACAAAGGCGGCCTGTGAACCTTCCTCCACTGAGTTTATATGTGCACGTACCTTGGTGCGTGCAAAAATGCCCTTACTGCGACTTTAACAGCCACGGACAAAAAGGTGACATCCCTGAAGCTGAATATGTGCAGCATTTAATTGACGATTTAAAAGCTGATTTACACTTAGTGCAGGGGCGAAAAATTCACAGCATTTTTATTGGCGGCGGCACGCCAAGCCTATTAACCGGCGCGGCATACACCCGTTTACTCAATGAAGTAGATAGCCTTATAGGCCTAGCCGATAATTGTGAAATAACCCTTGAAGCAAACCCCGGCACAGTCGAAACTGGCCGTTTCAAAGATTATGTAAAAGCAGGGATTAACCGTATCTCTATAGGCGTGCAAAGCATGCAAAACGATAAATTAAAAGCCTTAGGCCGAATTCATGGTGCCGATGAAGCCAGTTATGCAGCACAACAAGCTAGTGAAGCAGGGTTGAATAGCTTTAACCTTGATTTAATGCATGGCTTACCAGGGCAGTCACTCGATGACGCACTAAGTGATTTAAAACAAATTATTGCCCTCAACCCACCACATATTTCTTGGTATCAGCTCACCATTGAGCCTAATACGCAATTTGCTTCAAAACCGCCCACGTTGCCACAAGATGAAACCTTATGGGATATTCAAGAACAAGGCCAAGCATTGTTAGCCCAAGCAGGCTATCAGCAATACGAAATCTCAGGATATGCAAAACCGGGCTTTCAATGCCAACATAACTTGAATTATTGGCGGTTTGGCGATTATCTTGGTATTGGCTGTGGCGCCCATGGTAAGGTTACTGATGCGAAAACGGGGGTGATAACACGCACTGAAAAGGTTAAACACCCACGGGGCTACATGGACATTATTAAGCCCTACTTGTACAAAAGCTGGCAAGTAGAACAAGACGACTTAGCGTTTGAGTTTTTTATGAATCGCTTTCGTTTAACAGAGCCATGCCCGATTGAAGACTACAGTGCATTGACTAATCAGCCATTACAAAGCCAACAAGCGGCTTTAAATAAAGCTCTTAACACAGGTTTATTAATAGAAAAAGACGGCCACTGGCAAGTAAGCCTTAAAGGCCATCGCTTTTTAAATGACCTGCTAGAATTGTTCGTATAACGCTTTTGGCGTTATGCGCATGTAAAGTAAATACATGAAAAATTAAAATACCCTAATGGGTTTCTAACAACAAAAGGGAAACGAATGCGTAAACTTACTCTAATTGCTGCCACGGTAAGCGTGGCACTGCTTGCAGGTTGCCAACAAGCAACACAACAATCAACGCCTGCACCTGCGGTTCAAGCTCAACCTGTACAAAGTGAAATTGATAAAGCGAATGCTTTTTTTGAAGACACTTTTAATCGTGATGTAATGAGCAGCCCAGTTTATCAAACCTACATGGGCATCAAAAAAGATTACGATAAATGGGATGACAACAGCGAAGAAAAAGCGCTTAAAGACTTGGCACAAACTAAAGCCGATTTGGTCACGCTCAACAGCATTGACCGTGCGCAATTAGATGCAGCTACTCAAGTAAGTTATGATTTAAAAAAACAAGATTTAGAAGCTAGCATTGCTGATTTTAAATGGCGTTACCATAACTACCCAGTAAACCAAATGTTTGGTACGCACTCTATGGTGCCGGCTTTTTTAATTAACCAGCATCAAATTAGCAACGTAAAAGAAGCAAACGATTATATTGCTCGTTTAAATGGGGTGCCGGGTGTATTTGATCAACTTATTACCGGCTTAGAAATTCGCGCCGATAAAAACATCATCGCGCCTAAATTTGTATTTCCACACGTGATTGATTCAAGCAAAAACATCATTAAAGGTGCACCGTTTGAACAAGGTGAAGATTCTACGCTTTTAGCTGACTTTAAACGCAAAGTAAATGCATTAGAAATCGACCAAGCTGAAAAAGATGCACTTATTAGTAAAGCGACTGAAGCATTAAAAACGGCAGTTAAACCTGCTTACTCTAAGTTAATTAACTACATTGCACAGCTAGAAAAACGTGCTGATAACCGTGACGGTGCTTGGAAATTCCCTGATGGCGAAGCGTTTTACAATAACGCGCTTAAACGTACTACCACGACAGACCTTACCGCAAAAGAAATTCATGCCATCGGCCTTGCCGAAGTGTCACGTATTCATGATGAAATGCGTGCCATCAAAGATAAAGTTGGCTTTGAGGGCGACTTAAACGCCTTTATGCAGTTTATGAAAACCGACAAGCAATTTTACCTTGCTAATACTGAAGCGGGTAAAGCGCAGTACCTAAGTGAAGCTAAAGGCTTAATTGATAACATGAAAACACGCTTAGATGAGCTGTTTATTGTAAAACCAAAAGCCGACATGATAGTAAAACGTGTTGAAGCTTTCCGTGAAAAAGCGGCAGGTAAAGCGTTTTATCAACAACCTGCGCCAGATGGTTCTCGCCCAGGTATTTACTACGCCAACCTCTATGACATGGAAGCAATGCCAACTTACCAAATGGAAGCTCTAGCTTACCATGAAGGTATTCCGGGTCATCACATGCAAATTGCTATTTCACAAGAATTAGAAGGCGTGCCTAAGTTCCGTAAATTTGGTGGTTACACAGCCTACATTGAAGGTTGGGGTTTATACTCAGAGTTACTACCAAAAGAAATGGGCCTTTACGAAGACCCGTATTCAGATTTTGGTCGTTTAGCTATGGAGTTATGGCGTGCCTGTCGTCTAGTGGTTGATACCGGTATTCACGCAATGAAGTGGACTCGCCAAGAAGGTATTGATTACTACGTTAACAACACTCCTAACGCCACTTCTGACGGTGTAAAAATGGTTGAGCGTCATATTGTAATGCCATCACAAGCAACGGCTTACAAAGTGGGTATGCTGAAAATTTTAGAACTACGTGAAGCGGCTAAAAAGCAGCTTGGCGACAAGTTTGATATTCGTCAATTCCACGACGTAGTGCTTAAAAATGGCCCTGTACCATTAAACGTACTAGAAAACTTTGTTGATGAGTGGGTTGCTAGCAAACAAGCTTAATTATCTAGGGTCTGTGACCTTTCAAGGTTAAATTTGCAGCAGTCTGTTTGGTATTTAGGCAAGGCAGAGCCTATGTGGTGTGGTTATTCCCCATAAATAGGCGATAACGCAGTATCAATGCCAAACAGGCGCTGCCCGAAGGGTTCTGCCTAGGGGCGATTTACTCTTTGTTGCCTACATGGATGTAGGTAAGTGGCGTGAGCAGGACGCGGAAGCTTTGCTCGGTTTTGACTTAGCCCACTAGGTTACAAACCTCGCGCCGCGATTAAACCGCCCCTAGTTTGAACAAATTTTAATCCACAAAGGTAAACAGACCCTAGTAACTACTTAAACATATAAAAGGTCGCGATTGCGGCCTTTTGTTTTATAAAGCAAAAAATTAAGCTAGGATAAAGTAGGTATTCAAGGAGAACAGAATGGATCTAAGCATACAGCTACTCAATGCGCGTATTAAACAACAACAGTTTGATGAGCTTGATAATGACTTTAAAAAGCTCACTGACGCTCAAAAAGTGATGCAGCTTAATTACCTGTTTGAAAGCGCGTTACGCATGAGTATTAAATACGATTTTATGCAAAATATTGCCGTGCGAATTTTAGCGAGCAATACGCCACCAGCGCCGTTTATTGAACAGCTAACCAGTTTAGATGCACTGAGCTTTTTTACTCCTGCGCTTAAATTAAATAAAGGCTTTATCAGTACAGATAATCATGGCAATAACGTGTTACATAATGTGTTCAAGCACGCAGCGCCGAGTCAATTGCCTTTTAACTATGTTCGCTCGTTAATGTTATTTGAATCTAATGAAGAGTTACTGCATGCATTGGCGCAAATCAATCAGTACGGGCTCACTCCTGTGGCCAGCTATATCGTTTATGCACATAAGCCCAACATACCGGTAAAACATGAGTTTTCAGCCTTACTGGCATTAATGGAAATAGAACAAAAACAAAATCCTAGAGCAAAATTACAATTGCTTGAGGCATTAAAAAACGACCCTCCAAGCGAAATAACTTTGCTGTTAAGCGCCGCATATTTACAGCGCTCTACTGAACAAGTAGCAGCACTAATCTGATAAGTAATATTCTACGCTGGTAACCACGCGTACATTTTTAATTTGCGGTGTGTTTGAATCCCGATCGCTAATACTAAACTGCCCTTGGCGTGCGGTTTTAATTTTACCTAAAAGGGAGTTTGAATCTTTCGCGAATTTATTTGCTACTTCACGGGCTTTTTCTGTGGCCTCTTGCACCATGGCAGGTTTTATATCGTTAAGCCCAGTAAAAATATATTCAATACGAGTTTGATAGTTATCTTGGACTATGGCTATATTTTGTTTAGCTAACTGACTCACTTTACTCAGTGCGTTTTTAACTTTATCGGGGGCATTAGAGTAAACAATAATATTTGAGCTAATAACGTATCTAAACTTTTGATTGTCGTTCGCATATTCACGCGCTTGCTTATCAATAATAGATTGAGTGCCTGTCGATATTTCCTCATCGTCAAAGCCATGTAGCTTTAAAAAGGCAATTACGGCATCGTTTTTTTGCTCAACTCGCTCAACAAGCTTTTCAAGGTTGTTATCGGCGTCATTAAACTGCAGCGGCCAAATAACAGTATCAGCGACCACTTCACGCTCTGCTAAGCCTTTTACCTGAACAGTGCGCTCCATGCCTTTAATATCAAGTGCGGCTCCTTTGATGATAAAGCCCAATGCAATTAAGCCGATGCTTAAACAAACTGCTGCCATAACAACGGTTACATTCGATATTTTATTCACTTCACTCTCCTTGACTAGGGTCTGTTGACCTTTGCGGATTAAAATTTGTTCAAACTAGGGGCGGTTTAATCACGGCGCGAGGTTTGTAACCTAGTGGGCTAAGTCAAAACCGAGCAACAAAGAGTAAATCGCCCCTAGGCAGAACCCTTCGGGCAGCGCCTGTTTGGCATTGATACTGCGTTATCGCCTATTTATGGGGAATAACCACACCACATAGGCTATGCCTTGCCTAAATACCAAACAAACTGCTGCAACTTTAACCTTGAAAGGTCAACAGACCCTAATATCAATAATAAGCATGTTCACGCTCGAAAAAACACAATAAACAGGTTACATTGAGACAGTACAGAACGCAAAAATTAATCAGCCAAGGAAACGCAATGAGTCTAAAACGTATTAGCCAGTTTTTTAACCCAAGCTCTGTCGCTGTTATTGGGGCATCAAACACCGCCACTCGCGCGGGTAATGTGGTAATGCGCAACTTACTGCAAGGTGGCTTTAAAGGGCCTATTATGCCTGTTACACCCAATCATACTGCGGTACATGGCGTATTGGCTTACCCCAACATTGAAGCCTTACCTAAAGTGCCTGATTTAGCCGTTATCTGTACCAATAAAAATACCTTGATGAAAATTATTGAGCAACTAGGGACACTTGGCTGTCATAGCGCCGTTATTATTGCGGATGGCTTAACCACAGCTCAAAAACAGGCACTTAAAGAGAACGCAGCGAAGCACAAAGTTACCCTACTTGGCTCAAATTGCTTGGGGTTACTTATTCCACATATAGGCTTAAATGCAAGCTTTTCCCATACGGTTGCCACGCCAGGTAAGCTGGCTTTTGTATCGCAATCAGCTGCGGTGTGTTCTACCATTCTTGATTGGGCAAAAAATAAAGAAATTGGCTTTTCGTACTTTGTATCTATGGGGGATTGTTTAGATATTGAGTTTGACGAAATTCTCGACTTCTTAGGCCGCGATGCCAAAACCAAAGCCATCTTACTGTACATCGATAATATTAATGATATTCGCAGCTTTATTTCTGCCGCTCGAGCAGCCGCATTTTCTAAACCTGTTATTGCTATTAAAACTGGCAGAACCAGCGCAGGGGCTCTCGCTGCTGAAATACACACTGGCGGAAAACAAAGCTCAGATGCAGTATATGATGCCATGTTTCAACGCGCGGGGATGTTAAGAGTAAACGACTTACGTGAGCTTTTTGCCGCCACTCAAACCTTGGCAATGCACCCTAAATTACTGCAAGTAGAGCAACTTACCATATTAACCAATGGTGGCGGCCCTGGAGTGATGGCCGTTGATGAACTTATTCAAAGCTCAGGAAAACTTGCTCAGCTCAGTGATGAAACTCGCGAAGCACTCAGTAAAGTGATCCCGCATTCAGACACCGTAGCCAATCCGGTCGATATATTTGGCGATTCTGCGCCAGTGCGTTACAAACACGCATTAGAAATATTACTAAATGCTAAAGAAGTTAAAAACTTACTGATCATTCATACTCCTTCAGCATTAGCTGCGAGTGAAAATTACGCTCAGGTTATTGTTGAGGCGCTAAATAAATTACCAAAAATGGCACGCCCCTATGTGATTACTAACTTTATGGGCGAAGATGCCGCTTTTGCTGCCAGACGCATCTGCGCTAATAACGCCATCCCTACCTATCGCACTCCAGAAGGCGCAGTAGGCGCCTTTATGCACTTAGTAAGCTACCGCCGTAACCAAAAGCATTTAACTCAAACGCCAGAATCGAACACTGACGATGCCACTATTAATAAAGCGGCAGCGAAAGCGACTATTAAAGAGTTTTTAGATGATGAGCAACACTACTTATCGACCCATCAAGCGAGTCACATTTTAAGTAGTTACGGCATAAACTGCATTCAAACTGAAGTTGCCTACACTCCAACCGAAGCCAAAGAGCAAGCAATAGAGCTGGGGTTTCCTGTGGCATTGAAATTGATTAGCCCAAGTATTCCCTCTAAGTCTGAAGTTGGCGGTGTAGTACTAAACCTTAATGATGCACAAGAGGTAGAGCAAACCGCATTTGCTATGCTGTTAAGAATAAAAAACACCTACCCTGACGCTGTAATTGATGGTTTTTCATTACAAAAAATGGCACCTAGGGCGGGAGCCAACGAGCTGCGTATCGCCATTAAAACAGAGCCTAATTTTGGTCCAGTTATTTTATTAGGTGAAGCCGGTACAGGGCTTGAATATGAACAGGCTGCAGTCGCTTTACCACCATTGAATATGAACCTAGCTAAATACTTAATTGCCGCCGCCCATGATAAAGGCGTACTTAAAGACCGCGTATTGCCTGAAAAAGTAGATAAATATCGCTTGTGTTCACTACTAACTCGAATTTCTCAATTGGTGGTAGATCAACCGGATATTACCTCATTAGAGCTAAATCCTATTCTAGCTAGTAATGGTCAGTTTTTAGTACTTGATGCCACCATGAACTTGAGCCAATATCAAATTCAGGCACACCGAAAACGTTTATCTATTCGCCCTTACCCCATTGAGCTGGTTGAAACGGTTACCCTAAAAAATGATACCTTAGCAACGCTCAGACCAATTAAACCTGAAGATGAGCAAGCACATCAAGCGTTTGATCAGTCATTAACCAAAGAAGATAGGTATAAGCGCTTTTTTGGTGAGTTGCCCCAGTTTAACCACGATCAACTCGCTAAAATGACACAAATTGATTACGACCGCGAAATGGCGTTTATTGTTACCCAAACACAAGACGAGCAACAACAGACATTAGGGGTTTCGCGAGTGATTATGGACCCAGATAACTTACAAGCAGAGTTTGCTATTGTAGTACGCTCTGATTGCCAAGGGCTTGGATTAGGGCGTATTTTAATGAATGCAGCAATTTCTCATTGTAAGCGCCAAGGGGTAAAAACCGTTGAGGGAATCACTCTCCCTGAAAACACCGGCATGATTGAGCTAGCTCGTAAACTCGGATTTAAAATTAGTCGTGATTTTGAAGAAGGCAGTATCAATATGTTACTCAAATTATAATAATTACTATGCAAAAACTTAGACAAACCATCAACCAAGTATTTGAGTCTTCAGGAAAGTACCAACGGGCCGGCCACTTTTTAGATGCCCTACTAATCACTATAATTATGATTAATGTGGTGGCCATTGTACTCGAATCAGTGCATAGCATTGCCACTGCGTACTATAACGAATTTTTAATATTAGAGCTGGTATCGGTTGCCATATTTAGTACTGAATACTTAATACGTGCTTGGACTTGTGTAGATAGAGTAAAATACGCCTCTATGGATTGCTCCAATACACAAAAACGGATCCGCTATATTTTATCACCTTTGGCTATCATCGATTTAATCGCCATTTTGCCAAGCCTGCTAATGCTTTTCTTTGCTTTAGACTTGCGTTTTTTACGCGTACTACGTTTATTAAGAGTATTTAAGCTCACTCGTTATTCACGGGCTATACAGCTGTTATTACAGGCATTTATTGATGAATCAAGTTCATTATTGGCTGCATTTTTTATTATGGCAGTAGTACTTATTTTAGCTTCATGCGGTATTTATTTATTAGAACATGACATTCAACCAGACAAGTTCGGCTCAATTCCAGCCGCTATGTGGTGGGCAATGGCAACACTAACTACAGTTGGGTATGGTGATGTTGTGCCAATAACACCGATTGGTAAGCTGTTTGGTGGTGTCATCACTCTAGTAAGCATGGGCATGGTGGCTATACCCACTGGTTTATTAGCGTCGAGCTTTTCAGAGCAAGTTCGTAAACGTCGTCAGTTATTTGAAGATGCCACCCATGAGCAAATAACCGATGGTAAACTCTCCGACGAGCAATTACATCACCTAGAAGATCTTCGCTACAAACTCGGGTTAAGTAAGTTAGAAGCTAATAAAGCAATAAAAGCGGAACTTAATAAACGCAGCTCACATTTATTTTGTCGCCATTGTGGTAAGCGCCCTTAATAACACATACACAAAGCAGAGGCGCTTTAAGCTTGTGAAAATACAGGCTGCCAATCGCGTTCAATGAGCTCAAGCACTTGCTCTTTAGGCACCGCTTTACTGAACAAATAACCTTGAAAGTAGCTGCAACCTTGAGCTTTTAAGAAGGCCAGTTGATGTGCGCTTTCAACCCCTTCAGCAATACACTCTTTACCTAAACTGCTGGCTAAAGTCAGCGTGGATTGAATAATCGCTTCATTATCTGAATCAATACCAATATCTTGCACAAAACTACGATCAATCTTTAATACATCAATGGGGAAGCGCTTTAAATACGTTAATGAAGCATAACCCGTTCCAAAGTCATCCATGTATAATTTACATCCGAGCTGCTTTAGTGCATCCATATTTTTAAGCGCATACTCTGAGTCTCGCATTAAAATAGACTCCGTTATTTCAAATACAATAGCCTCAGGCGGTAGTGCCGCATTACTCAATGCCTGGCGAATTTCAGGTATAAGCTCAGCAAACTCAAAATCAAGTGCTGATAAATTAATTGATAAATATAAATCGGGATTCACCTTGCGCCAACGCACCAACTGTACAAGTGCTCTTTTAAATGTTTGCAGCATAATTTTGGTAATTAAACCAATATTTTCAGCCACATTTGCAAACTCTTGCGTACTAGCTAGCTGATTTTCAGGCCAGCGTAATAACACCTCAAAGCCTACCGTTCTTTGTGTAGATGTACTAATTATAGGTTGATAGTAATTACAAAACTCATGCTCATGATACGCTTTGATCAATTGCGACTCTAAATGCAGCGCCCTTTCAATTTTTTGATTCATTTCTTGTTTGTAAAACTTGTAACCACCTTCTAAACCATCTTTAGCATAATAGAGCGCCACATTTGAAGCTTTTAACAGCGCTTTATAATGCGTCGCGTCATCAGGGAAAAGCGCCACCCCAATACTTAGATGAACCTTCACACTTTGGTTATTCATAGAAATGTCTTTACTCACACAATCCATAAGCTTGGTGCATATAAGTAATACTTCTTCTATTTGTTGAATATCTTCAACTAAAATAACAAATTCATCACCACTTAAACGCGCTACGCTATCACAGGGACGCAGTGCTATTTTTAAACGATTTGCCACCAGCTTAATAATCTCATCAGCGCTTTCTGTCCCAAATGAGTCATTAAAGTATTTAAAGCGTTTTATATTTACGTGTATTAAAGCGACTTTACTGTGATGGCGGCGCGCTTGATCTATGGCGTGCATAGCTCGGTCGTTAAATAGAGTTCTGTTTGGCAAACCCGTTAATGAATCGTAATTAGTTAATAAATGTAGCTCATTCTCAGCTGACTTCTGGGCATGAATATCCGTTAAAATAACCACATAACTGCTTAATCTTTGGCTTTCATCCGCTACAGCGCTTATTTTTACTAACACATGGCGCTGTTCCTTATTAGCCAATACCACAGTATCTTCACATGAGAAATGCTCACCTACTTCAAGTTTTTGCATAATGCGTAAATAATCAAAATAGCTACTGCGAGTCATACCTAAATTAAGTGAGCGAGTTGAACGAGGCTCTGCCGATAAAGCAAAAGCCGTTTGTAGCGACTTATTTGAAGCACGTATATTAAAGTTTTTATCTAAAATAAACACCCAATCTCGAGTCTGTTCAAACGCGGCAGTAAATAGTCGAGCGTGTTCTTCAAATGCCATCTCGCGTGTCATATTGGTATACGTACCCGCTACTTTTTGCGGAGTTGTTTCATTCCATTCAACCACTTTGCCAAAGTCTTTGTACCAGCGCCAATGACCTTTGGCATGACGCAATCGGTAAGTACAGTTAAAATATCCTTTGTCAGTTGATAAAAATTCTAACCACTCTAACCTAAAAATAGCACGCTCTTGTGGGTGAACTTTATCTAAGTAGTCATCTAAACTGACTGAGTCTTCCGCATAACCTAATTCGTTAACTAACCTTGGCTGATAAATATTTAACTGATTTGCTTGCCAATCCCATACCCCCGATTCACTTCCCTCTAGCGCAAGCTTTAAGCGCGCCTCGCTATCTTGGCTTTCTTTGTGTGCAGCTAATAAAATACGCTGTATTTTGTTACGTCTCATCACCCATGCAGTCACTACAGTGATCAACAAAATAGCATAAAGTGCTAAAAAGTAAGGGGCCCGCCATAACGGGTATTTCACTTTAATATTTAACGTTGCTGGCGGGGTATACTCACCCGTCAACGGATCCTTTGCCCAGACTTTTAACTGGTAGCTTCCTGGGTTTAATTTAGGAAACACCACGCGATTATTACGGGTATAACTTTTTTTACCTTTATCGAGCTGATATTCATAAATAATACGTTCTTGAAAACTGAATGACATCGCTGAGAACGCAATTTCAAGCCCTATATCATCATGATTTAAAGTAATATTTTTTAATGGCTGTTGTAAGTTAATCGACAAATTTCGAGACATTAAATTAATGCGAGTAATGTTGACATGTTCTAACAAACCTTGGCTATTTTTATTCTCTTTGGGATCAAAATAGGTAAAGCCTTTAAGGCTACCATAGGCAATTCGTCCATCATTTAATTTTGCCATAGCACCACTATTAAATTCAGCAGAAAGCACCCCGTCTGATGTAGTAAACTGCTGAAAATGAATAGTGTTAGGGTTTAGTCGCCATATTCCTTTATGACTACTCATCCAAATCATTCCCTCTTCATCTAGCACCATATCGTATAATAGTGTGCCTAATTTATTTTTATCTAAATCAATGGTATGCACTAATTCATAGCTGCTGGCATCAATTCCAATCAAACCAAAGTTAGATAAAGAGAGCCATAGAATCCCTTGCCTGTCTTCAATATACGAAAGAATTCTCACTGCAACATTGTCATGATGTTTGGGTACTTTATAAAGGGTATTTAAACTGAGCTCATCAGGATTAAACTGGTATAACACCCCACCACTAAAAAATAGCGGCCACTTTGGCTGAGAGGGCAATGGCGCTAAAAAGCCATGTGCTAAGAACGGGTCGAATTGGGAAAACTCGCCTTTTAATGGGGTTAAAATCAGGCTATCAATATTATATTTAAACATGCCATGATCAGGGTGAACAAAATATAAATCACCATTTTCTAACAAGGCAATACCATGCATCCAGTCGTTTAAAAATATTTGGTTCTTGGGGCTGGCAGTTTTAGGTTGAGTAAGCTGCTGGGTTTGGGGGTCAAAAATAAACAGCCCTCGGTTTGTTTGTAACCAGAGTTTATTTTTGTAAGGCATAATTTTGAAAATAGTAAATTCTGTGGTTAGTAAATCAACTTTATAATCTTTTAAATACACCGTTGAGGTGTTATTTTTTATATCAACCGCAGTTAAACCATTATGGGTACCTAACCATAACTTATCTTGGAATTGTTTAATTGCCCAGACTGAGTGATGCGAAAATCCATCCCCTCCCAGAGCATTTCCCTCCACATTATAAAACTTATAGTTGTCTCCCGATAAGTAAAAAGCACCATCAGTTTTAGTCGCAAGCCACATACCGCCTGATTTATCTTTTACCATATCAATAATGCTGGTATCGGCAAGGGTGTATTTACTTTGTTGAATACGTTTATTTTTAACCACCGTTTTGGTGGTCAAATTAAAGCTGAGCAGACCTTTGTCTGTTGCTAAATCAACAACCCCCTGCTGATTATCTATATCCCAAACATTTAAATCAGCCAGCAGCTTTTCATTTGTAAATGACTGCTCATTATTATTAAACAATGCCTCTATATTGCTAATATCAACAGCGTATAAACCTTTAACAGCCCCAACCAATAACCGATTACTATCACCCAGTGCAAATGACTTCACATTGTTTTGATAGATGTGTACATCGGTTTCGCTTAAATGCTCTAGAGGGCGTACTTGTTGCGTTGCAATATTAAATACATAAGCACCGTCTGTACTGCCAATAAAGATATAGCCATTGTAATGAAACAAGGTACGTACAAATGCATTTTCAAATTGCTCAGGCAGCTTAAATAAAGGAGTAATAGAGCCACTGGCTATATCAAGTTTTGCAAACACTCGCCCTTGTCCAATCCACAAGGATTTATCATCTGTGGCCAACATAGTAAAAACAGACTGCTGAAGAATTTGCTCTTCTGTCACTGGCTTTTTTAGATACTGCTGATAGGTATTTGTTTGCGGGTCATACCTGAAAAGCCCCGCTAACAAGGAAGCAATCCAAATTTGTCCTTCTGGATCTTGGTATATGCGATCAATAATGGTCTCTTCTAACTCACCATTTGGGCCATTAATTGGAATAACCTGGTAGCCGTCGTAGCGATTTAACCCTCCTTCAGTAGAGAGCCATAAATAGCCATTATTATCAATAAGCATAGTATTAACGTAGCTTTGAGATAACCCTTCGCTCGGGGATAACCTTTTTACTTGCGCTGTTGCAGCGAGGCTTATGAGCATAAATAGCACAAACATGGCTGTGATAAACCTATTAATACAGATGCCCATGTGTTTCCTATGCTGATTTAGGGTTGCTGATATTTCAATGCAATAATATTGCGGTGCTTGTATGCATCAAATAGCGTTAATAACTCAGGAGTATATGTTAACACCTGGTTAAAACCAAGTGCCTGATAAAAATCAGTAATATGTTGGTAAGCGAATGTGTAAACAACGTCGGTTTGCTGATTTAAAAGCGTGCTTAACAGCTTTGTTGCAACACCAGTTGAGCGGTATTCAGGGGCCACAAAAACAGTCGATAAAAATAAAAAAGTCGGTTTATGTTGTAACCGGCACGCCGCAATCATCGTGTGGTTATCGTAAGCGACCCACAGTTGGTCTTGTTTATTTGCGCGACCGCGAACTTTATGTAAGGTATAAAACTTATTTATTAAGGGCGTTTTAACTGGTTCTAATTGTTTTATAACAACCATAGCAAGTAAACTCTAACTTAGCATAAGTGCCAAATATTGCTCAAACTTTTGCTTTAAAAAACCTTGCTCCGCAACAGGACGACTATGCAGGGTGTCGTAAACTTGTTCACGCGTTTTCTTGCCACGCTTAATTTGATATGCCCAAAATGAAGCTTCGTAGTCTAACTGAATTTGATACTTTTGCTCTCGTGGTAAATCACACAGGTTATAACTCATATTACCCCTTTCACTGGCCCGATAAAACTTAGATTATACGTTTAAACTTATAATAAACTAACTCTGTAGCGAATAAAAAGAATCTGCCGTAAATAATCTAAGGGGATCAATAATTGTTAAAGATAGACTCTGCTAGATTATGACTAGAAACTGGGCAAAACACAGCCAATTTGTTATTATACCCACCTACTCATTTGCCTCTAATAGACTGGAAATACTGACGTGTTTAAATACTCTAAAGGACTACTTGTATTAATAGGTTTAGTTTTTAGCAATCCGTCATTTGGCCATAGTTACAGCTATACATTTAATCGCCCGCAGAACACCCAGCAAGCAAATTATACTATTGAGCTATTACAATTAGCGTATGCAGATATAGGCTTTAAATTAAATATTATCGATTTTAATCGCCAGAATGCATTATTCGCGGCAAATAATGGCATGTTAGATGGGCAGCTTGCTCGTGATATTAGTATTGAAAGTGCTTACAAAAACTTAATTCGAGTTAATTACCCGTTATTTAAATTTAGTCTTGAGCTTTATAAGCACTGTGAACCCAGCTCTACTAAAACAATGGATAGCGTTGCTATTTTAGCCAGCTACCCTGTGCAACAGCGATATTTAGACAGTATTGATTTTCAAGGCGAGGTTATTGAAGTAAAAAATAATACCACTCAACTAAATTTACTGATCCAGCAAAAAGTAGAAGCTGCATTATTGATTGATTTTGCGATGGCCAATAAAACTATTCCTCCTGCTTTAGGTTGCTATGAAAAACAAGTGGTTGCTACCTACCCGCTTTATCATTATTTACATAATAGCCATGCGAGTATTGCTTTGCAGCTTGAGACTACACTTAAGAAATTACACAACAATGGCACGGTGGCTAAACTCAGGTCAAAGTACAAACTACAATTTTAAAAATCAAAGCCTTGCTGCTGTGATGGCGAAGCGGTTTGCTCAGCTTTCTTTTTTTGCTGTAAATAACGTTTATAGCGTTGTTGGCATAGGCTCAATACTTTCTTTTTTGGGCATTGGTTAACGAATTCCACGAAAATCGTTCATCACGACTGCGATAACATCCTTTGCAGTAGCCACGGTTATTAACCAAGCAAATACCTTTACAAGGGCTAGGAATATCAAATATTTCAATTTGTTGCATCAACCCCTCCATTCTAAAAAAGCATAGCTTGAGTATAGCGCTATTTTTGTGCAAAAAAAAGCAGCCAATTAATTGCTGCTTTTATCTTAGCTGTTAATTAATGTTCACAGCTTTGTTCATCTACTTGTGTTTTTCTATGATACGGTTTGGCGTACATCGCTAGTACCAAAGATCTTAATTCTTCTGGCACTTTTGCTAAACGCTCTGCAAATTGTGCTGCATCATCTTTATTTATAACCGCTTCAGTACAACCACCCGCAATATAATTGCCTGGGTGCAAATAAAACGAGTCAATTATTTGCTTATCAATGGTTTTTGCCAATTCATCGGCACTATCGCAATCTGACTGAATAGGCTGGCCAAACGATAAGTGCACATGCCCTTTGGCTGAACTAAAACCTTCAACAATGCTGGCAATATCTTCACCCGCCGATTTCACATATTTACCATGATGCTGTTTATGATACAGCTCTTTTGCCTTAGCTATTGCACAGGGTTCATATTGGTAAGATATTGCAACCGGCACCACTTTTAGTTCTTTAATGTATTCGCCGAATTCTTTCTTTTGTTTACGTCCATTTAGTTGCAGCATTTTTAATAGTGCGGGATCGGTTTGATCTACACCGTCTTTGGCACGGCCTTCTTTTTGAGCAATCCAAATAGAATGCCCACTGCTGAGTGAGTCATAAATATAAGCCGATAACTGAGTCAGCGCTTTTAACATCTCCTTTGGCGCTTTAGCTGAGCGTTTTACAATAAAACTTTTATTTAAACGCATAAGCTCAGTAATGTATGGGATTTGCAGTAAGTTATCACCAATCGCAATTCTCACGGTTTTCATTTTATGCTGAAAAAGGCCCCAATTAACCAATGCAGGATCGAGTACAATGTCTCTGTGGTTTGAAACAAAAAGATAGGCTTGATTAGGGTCTAACGCCTCTAAGCCGGAAAAAGTAACGTTTGATGTGGTGCGGTTTACTAATTTATTTAAGTAATGTGCAACTTCATTTTGTACATCTTCAACTGTTTTAACTTTGCCCCATTTTTTACGCAACTGATGCTTTATTATAGCGCGTGCTAAAAACCCAACTGCGGATATAAAGCGTGGCAAATTATACTTTGCTATCACATCAAGAAACGCATTATCGTTAATTAATCGCGTTAATGAGGCGGCAACTTCATCGTCATTGTAAGGTCTTATATCTGCGTACTTATCTTCTAGTTCTATCATTTACTGCATCTACAAAGTTAAAAACGGCGCGCGAAAACGCCCCGTTATGTCTGATTTTGATTATAACTCAAGCAAAAATACGAAACTAGCAATACTAAAGTTCGATTTACTGAGTTTTCATAGCGTTATAGTTTAGTACTGAGCATCATTGCCAGATTAACCGCTCATGTGTATAAACTATAGCTATTAATTATTAATTCAAATGGATAGACCTTACTAATAGCACTTTGTTCAAGTTAACTTAGCAAGGCAGTTGATCATAATAACATGCAAGTTAACCCTCAGTGGGCAGACCACATTTAAATATGACTTTACTCCTGTTAATGTGAACACAATAAGCTAAGTCTAAATAAATCTATAACATTCAATTAAATAATGATCTTTTTATCTGCGTACAGAGGTTACTCCCTCTCTAACACATACATATATTAGGACACACCGTGAATATAACAATTCTTGATAACGCAACACTGGCAAACACCTCACTGGATGGTATTTCAGCACTTGGAGAGCTCACAGTGCATCAACTAACTCGCCCTGAGCAAGTATTAGCGCATAGCCAAAATGCAGAAGTTTTAATCACCAACAAAGTGGTGATTAATCGTGACACTATGATGCAATTAAAATCATTAAAGCTCATTTGTGTTAGTGCAACGGGTACCAATAATGTTGATTTAAATGCCGCGAAAGACTTAGGCATAGCAGTTACTAATGTTGCCGGTTATTCGACCCCTTCTGTTGTTCAGCATACCTTTTCGTTGATCACTAACTTATTAGGTAATACTCACCGCTATCAAGCAGATTGTCAGCAAGGCGCGTGGCAAAAAAGTGAGATGTTTTGTCGACTGGATTACAACTTTAATGACATCCAGGGCAAAACATTAGCCATTATTGGTGGTGGCACTTTGGGTAATGCAGTATCTAAAGTGGCTGAAGCGTTTGGCGCCAATGTGATTATTGCAGAGCGTAAAGGCGCAGCGTGTCGCAACGGACGCACCCCGTTTGAAACAGCAATAAAAACAGCGGATATTATTAGCGTTCACTGCCCACTTAATGATGAAACGCGCGACTTAATTACGCTTAATGAATTAAAAATGATGAAACCAACTGCGCTAATTATTAATACCGCACGCGGTGGGATTATCAATGAAGCTGACTTAGTAGAAACATTAAAAGCCAATATTATTGCCGGTGCGGGCGTTGATGTACTTACCAAAGAGCCCGCTGAGCTGACAAATCCTCTGGCTAATTATACCGGTGATAACTTACTACTTACCCCGCATATAGCGTGGGCGAGCACTGAATCTATCGTGCGTTTAGTAAAAGAAGTGAGTTTAAATATTGCAGCATTTAGCCAACACGAGTCGCGTAACCGCTTGGTTTAATGCCATAAAAGTAACTTAGTCAAAATTACTAAAAAGTGGCTTTTTAGATTTATATTTTAAAAAAGCCACCACCCCACCAAACACAATAAAAACAAGCTATTGATTTTTAAGACTTTAAAAACTGGCCTAGTCTTTGCTATATTGTTTTTAATTAATCATCTAGGGTAATAAAAAATGAAAAAAACACTTTTAATCGCTGCACTTACCGCTCCTTTTTTAACGGGTTGTGTAATCGCTGTATCAGATGGCGAAGCAGAGGGTCATTGGGCAGGTAATAGCTCTTCAGGTTGGCAAGCAACACATAAAAATAATCGTGAAATCATTTCGGGCTTGGCAATGGATAGCTCGTATCAGTCGGTATTAAACCAACTAAAAACACCTAACTTCACTGAATTGTTAAAAAAACAGGATGATGTTTACCAAGTCTTGTTCTACGCAACGCACAGCATTCATTCAGATGGGAAAATGACCAAAGATGAATGTACACCGCTCGTTTTCAAAAATGATAAATTAGTGGGTATTGGTAGTTCAGCGTTATTGATGCTAACAAATTAAGCACTCGAAAATACTATTGGGCGCTAATTTGATTGCGCCCTGACTTTTTAGCATTATATAAACCTGAGTCAGCCTCTTCTAACAACGCTTTCTCGGTGTATGCTTGACTGCTCTCACTTGAGGCAATTCCAATACTAATAGTAATGTGCGAAGCATTTAACGAGGCGTTGTGTTCTATATTCAAGTCATTAATAGCTTTGCGTAATTTATTAGCAAACGCAATAGCGCCTTGCTGATTGGTTTCTGGTAATACTGCAACAAACTCTTCACCACCATAACGGGCAACAAAATCACTGCCACGTTCACATTGCGCCACTAATGTTTGCGCCACTGCTTTTAAACACTCATCGCCAGCACGATGACCGTAGTAGTCGTTATAGCGCTTAAAGTGATCAATATCGATAAGCAGTACACACATGGAGGAATTATTACGCTTACTTCTTCGCCACTCTCGTTCTAAGTTTTCATCTAAATAACGTCTGTTAGGTATTTCTGTTAAACCATCAATAGACGCAAGCATTTCTAATAAATCGTTTTTTTGCTTAATGAGTAATTGATTACGCACACGCACTTTAACAATAGAGGCACAAAATGGCTTAACAATGTAATCCATTGCGCCTAACTCTAAGCCTTTTGCTTCGTCTTCATGAGAGCTATTCGCTGAGATAAAAATAATGGGGATTGTATGGCTTAGGCTGCTTTCTTTAAGCTCCACCAGCACGTCGTAACCATTCATGCCTGGCATCATAATGTCTAAAATAATTAAGTCTACTTGTGTGTGCTTAACAAATACCAACGCCTCTTCACCACTAGCCACTAAGTAAACCTCATGCTCGTCACTTAGGGTTTTTTCTAAAATGATTCGGTTAAGCGCATCGTCATCTACAATTAATATTTTTGCTTTATTTATCATTGCTTACATCTAAACTTTTTATATAAATTTGCACTTGCTCTAACTGTATTATTAATTCTTTAATTGCAGCTGCGGCGTGCTCGCCGCCCGCTTTTAATACCTGCTCAGTGTGTTGAGCACACAATAATAATCGGTTAAAACCTAAATTTCCTGCTATCCCTTTTAAACTATGCACTAAGCGTACCATTTCAATACTAGGGTTGTTGTTTTGAAGCTCAGCTGAATATGACTCACTTAATGTCGCTAACTTGTCCAACATACTGTGCAGTACAGACTGATCATCGTCAAACTGAGACAAAGCAAAGGCTTTATCAAAAAAGCGAGGCGCTGTGATACCAAGACTAGCCATTGCTGTAAATAAAACTGGCGCAACCACAGGCTTAGTTAAATGTTTATTCATCCCACCATTGAGTGAACGCTCAATATCGGCTGGTTCACTATGCGCAGTTAATGCAAAAATAGGTAATTGCTGAGCGTCAAACTGTTGGCGTATTACCTCAGTCGCTTGATAGCCATCAATATTGGGCATTTGAATATCCATTAAGACTAAGTCGGGCCGTAATACACTCACCAATTCAATCCCTTTTTGCGGGTCATTGGTCGTAACAATATTTACTCCGGCTTGACTCAAAATACTGCTAATAATATCGAGGTTCAATGGATTATCGTCTATCGCTAATACTAATATCCCTGCGACTTTATCACGCGGTTTTTGCGCTTTATTTTCAATTACCTTCGTTATTTTTTGCGAGCTTAAAATAAGTAATCGCTGTGCAAGTGCGCTTGAGGGTAGGAACTGGGTAATAAAAGAGTCATTTATTGGTGGCTGTTCGTCTTGATTATTCGCAATTACAACAACTGAAATAGTAGCTGTGCGCAGTGTTGTTTTTATTTTTGGTGTTAAAAAGGCCGACAGCTCACACGCATCAATGATTATTGTGTGCGCTTGCAGCAAACATTCTGGTTCAGCGATTGCCCTATTAAGCGTTTGGTTATTAATAACAGGATGCGCTTTAATTACTTGATTAAGTAACGTATTTTTAGCGCTAGTAATAACTAACAACTTATTTTCATCACGAGTAACTTTGTTGGTATCGGTCGCTAAATCGAGCGTGAAGTAAAAGTGGCAACCTTGTCCTTTATCGCTATTCAGTGAAATCTCCCCGCCCATTAATGCCACACTGTGTTTTACAATCGCCAGTCCTAAACCCACCCCTTGATGTTGACGAGTGGATGATTCATCGCCTTGGGTGAAGGCATCAAATAAACGGCGCTGATCGGCTAGAGCAATTCCCTCACCAGTATCTATAACTCCAAAACAGATACGCTGTAACTCATCACGGCTACTTGGCTGTAACTGCATTTTTAATGTCACGTTGCCTGTAGGAGTAAATTTAACGGCATTGGTTAATAAGTTACCCAACACTTGTTGCAAACGAATGGTGTCGCCAACTAAAAAGGGGGAAATATGTGGATCGATATCAATTTGTAGCTGTATCTGTTTAGCTTGGCATAAAGGCAAAATTAAGCTTTCGCAGGTATCAATCAAATCAACTAGGCATAATGGCGCTAATTGCAGCGTTGCTTCATTACTTTCAACACGCGCAAAATCAAGCATACTATTTAGCATTTGTAATAAATTATTGGCTGCATACGTCGCTTGGCTGGTCTGTTGCAATTGTCGCTGCGTTAATCCATGCTCTGCTAACATATCTAATAGCCCCAGTATGGCATTAAGGGGAGTACGTATTTCGTGGCTTAAATTAGCAATAAAGCGACTTTTAGCCAAAGTGGCTCGCTCTGCATCATCTTTGGCTTTAGTCAGCTCAGTAACATCTTGAATATGAATAACATAATATAGCGGCTGAGCATTCTCATTCCAAATTAATGACATACTCAACTGCAACCAAGCATTTAATTGAGTGTGCGCAAAAGTTAAATGAAACACCTGTTTTTTGTTGTGCAGTAGTTGCTGCAGTAAGGCTTCGAGTTCTTGCCACTGCGAGTCACTAAATAGTGTATCAAACGGGGTATCTGTTAATTGATGATGTTTGGTAAACAGTTTTCGCGCAGCTTTATTAACCTGTAAAATAGCGTACTCAAGTGAAAGTAAAAACACCCCATTGGCAGCAAATTCAATGGCACTTCTAAATTTAGATTCCGACTCTTTTAATGCATATAGAGTATGTTGCTGCGCAGTAATATCGCGACCAATTCCCATAGTGCCTAGCAATTGGCGCTGTTCATCATAAAACGGAGCAATCGTTAACTGATAAGTTTGCTTAGCAACCTCTATACGCTGCTGAATTTGCATTTTATGCTGTAATGCTTGCTGTTCCAGCAGTTTAATTTGCTCGTAGTTGTGACTAACACTGTGCACCTGTTGACCAATAAGTTCGCTTTGGCTCTTACCTATAAACTGCTCAAATGCTTTATTACAACCTAAAAAGGTGCCGTCTGTATTTTTAAAATATATAAAGTCAGGCACGCTGTTAAGTACTGTATTTAGCAGGGCTAAATGCCGCTCTTTTGCTTGGTCGCTATGTTTTAATTTTTCAGATTTGAGCTGCACCTGCTCATCTAACTTTTTATTAGCATTTTGCAATGAAATAACTAAACGTTCATTTTTCGCAAAAATAGCTTTCACTCTAGCAAACCAAGGTTGCCAATTTAATGGTATTTTGTAATTTAAATATCCCGAGTTGTCATCGTTATGATGTTCTAAGTAACGCATTAGCTCTGTCATCGGCCTTATAAATATACGCTTGCTTAACCAAAAAAAGACATAAAACATCAAGCATAAAAATAACGCTAATGAAATAAACTCCAACACGACTTCTTGCACAAGGCTGCTGGTCAGTGTTTGCTCATCAGCAAGAAATCCTAAATGAATCGGGGTTTGATCTGAGGGTTGAATTAAAAAAAGCGGTTCAGACAGAGTTGTACGCTTTGATGAGCGCGTATTAATTTGAGGCCAGTATGTCGAAAAATTTATTGCTTGGTTAATTGACTGCTGTGAACTGGCAATAATTTGATTTGCTTGATTAATAAAAACATACTCACCTTGCTTAGAGGTGATTTTGTTTAACCAGCCAGAGATGGCCTGCAAGTCATAAATTAAAATAATATAATCAGAAGAATTTCGCTCACGCTGACGGCCAATCGCAAAATATGCTTTATTACCTAGATTAATGACTGCACTCGAAGCCAATTTGGCTGCTGACGGTAAGGGTTTAAAGTCGCCATTCAATAGCGGGGTAAATATATTATTTTGAGTATTTTCGCGCCGAGTTAAGTATGCAAACCCACGTTCATCAACATACGCAACAGAATGCACAGATGAAAGCAGCGCTAAGGTGGTATTAAAAGAGGGTGCAAGCGATATTACCTGCTGCCACTGTAACAGTGCCGACTCAGAAGAACTAAACTGACCTTTACCTACAATTTCACCGTTTAAATGGTCAAATTGACGATAGTAGTAATGCTCATCTTGGTTAATGTTTGCTGTGAGACTATGATTTTCTACAAGAAAAGTTTGCTTGTTATACATAACAAACATTTCATCAAGCAAATCACTCATTGCTTGCATATCATGATCAAGCTGCGCCGATAATGTATTAAAATCAGTGGTCTTTTTTGTTATTGCGCGTTCCATTTTTATATTATAAAAATGCAAACACAAAAAAGAGGCCACTAATAAAGGCAGTGCTAACGCCACAAAAACAGAGCGGTGATAATGTTTTAACGGTAAAAAATTCAACGACTCGCCCAATTATTGGCTCAAAAATCAAACTGTAGACTATCGAGCCAAGATATTAAGCGCAAGTTATAAATTCTCCTCGGCAAACGACGCTAATCGACTTCTAACTACACCATTAAGATTAACAGTAGCACCGCCTTCAAAGTGCTTAAATCGCTCCACAATATAGGTAAGCCCTGAGGTAACCGCGGTTAAATAGTTACTATCTATTTGTGCTAAATTTCCGGTACAAATAAGTTTAGTTCCTTCACCACAGCGGGTAATTATGGTTTTGAGCTGAGAAGCCGTTAAGTTTTGGCTTTCATCTAAAATCACCACCGCATTTTGAATGCTTCGCCCACGCATAAAGTTCACCGATTTAAACTGAACATTGGCTTTTTCCATAATATAATTACGGCTTGAAACAGGGTTTTCATCTCCTTTATGCAGCACCTCTAAGGTATCAGTTATTGCAGCCAGCCAAGGTGCCATTTTCTCTTCCTCGGTGCCAGGTAAAAAGCCAATCGATTCGGCAATTTCAGGGGTGTTTCGGGTTACAATCACTTTATCGTAAACACCTTTTTCAATCACCATCTCAAGTGCACATGCAAGCGCCAGTAAGGTTTTACCACATCCCGCAGGGCCGGTTAAAATAACAAGTTCAATAGAGGTATCGAGCAGTGCATCTAGTGCCATTGCTTGGTAAATATTTTTTGGCTTTATTCCCCAAGCACTTTGATGCATTAGTCGCTCTGCTCCAATATCTTTAATGGTAATATGCTCACCATCGTAAGATTTGACTCTAGCGGCAAACTGATCGCCATCATCAAGTAAATACTCATTACAAAACACATCTGGGATTAAATCTTTAGGAATATGATGGACTGTTTCACGCCCGTGTTGCTCAGTGTTACACTCGCCAACATGCTGCCAAAAATCACCAGTAATTTTTTTATAGCCGCTGGTAAGTAAGGCGATATCGTCAATAAGCTGATCGGTACGGTAATCTTCAACATATTTAAGCCCCGCCCCTTTGGCTTTTAAGCGCATGTTGATATCTTTAGTAACCAGTATGACTTTTTTATCACTGTGCTGATTTTGTAAGTGCACCGCGCAATTAATAATGCGGTGGTCGTTTTCATTGCCCGGTAAGCCAGAAATAGAATCGGCAAATAAATGGTCGTTTACAATCAGTAAGCTTCCCGTTAATCCGCCTTGTTTATTACTTGGTAGCGCAACCCCTTGTAACATTTGCTCGGGAGAGGCCTGACTAAGCACCCCATCAAGTCCTCGAATAGCCACTCGGGCATCGCGACTTACATCGTGTTTTCTATCTTTAATGTGATCAAGCTCTTCCAATACCGTCATTGGAATAACCACTTGGTGCTCTTGAAATGACAAATACGCGAGGGGTTCATGAAGCAATACATTGGTATCTAGCACATACATTTTACTATCAAGGTTCGAAGCTTTTTCCATAGCACTTTCCTTACGTTTTATGATTTTTATGCTATACCCAATAAACTAATCAGTGTGACTAATAAACTTGATTAATTACTTAGGTATAATTTGAGTTTAGTCTATTTGTCATAAAAGTCTGTTTTATGACAAATATCATTTAGTTTGAATTTCCTACAAAATCGGCACACTAATCAGTGCTTATAGATAGGAATAATTCACACTTATAAAATTAATTAAAAGTCAAGCAAATAGCGCCTTGCAGTGGTGTTATCTAACAGGTAACATAGCCGCCTTTTTCTTCATAGACGAGACATACATGAATTTTTCCTTAGGTCAGCGTTGGATCAGTGATACAGAGTCAGATTTAGGATTGGGCACCGTTGTTGCCATTGATGGCCGCCAGGTCAGCATTTTATTTCCTGCCAGTGGTGAAAACCGTGTTTATTCTTCTGCAGAAGCTCCGGTAACCCGCGTAGCATTTAATCCTGGTGATGTGATCCGAAGCGTTGAGGAGTGGGAATTACAAGTTGAGTCAATTGAAGTACAAGGCGAATTACTGTGCTACCACGGTGAACGTATTGATAACGGTGAAAAAGTACAATTAAAAGAAACCTTTTTAGACCATTTTATTAAATTTAATAAACCACAAGACCGTTTATTTGCAGGCCAAGTAGACCGCTTTGACCGATACACTTTGCGCTACCAAACTTGGTTACACCAATTTGAACGCCAACAGTCACCTATTAAAGGTTTAATTGGCCAACGTGCCAACCTTATTCCGCATCAGCTTTATATTGCCCAAGAAGTAGGTAAACGTTTTGCGCCGCGTGTATTACTGTCTGATGAAGTAGGTTTGGGTAAAACCATCGAAGCTGGCATGATTTTACATCAACAGATTATTACTGGTCGCGCCAGCCGTGTGCTTATTGTAGTACCTGAGAACTTACAGCACCAATGGTTAGTAGAAATGCTACGCCGTTTTAATTTACGTTTTTCTATTTTTGATGAAGAGCGCTGCGACGAAGCGTTTGCTGATTCACCAAACGTATTTGATACCGAGCAACTGGTGCTTACCAGCCTTGAGTTTTTAACTAAGAAAAAACGTTGGTTTGAGCAAGCTACGTTGGCGGACTGGGATTTATTAGTTATTGATGAAGCCCATCATTTAAGCATTAACAACAATAAACCTAGTGCCGAATACCAGCGTATGGCTGAGCTGAGCCAAGACATTCCGGGGCTAATCTTATTAACAGCAACGCCAGACCAACTTGGTCATCGTAGCCATTTTGCACGCTTACAACTGCTCGACCCAGATCGCTTTTACGACTACGACGTGTTTAAAGAAGAAGAAGCAAACTACAAAGACGTGGCCGAAGCTGCTAACCAATTACTGCAAGAGCAAGCATTAGATGACAACGCTAAAGCGACCTTGATTGAGCTATTAAAAGAAACGGATATCACCGACATTCTTGAAACAGCACAGCAAGGTGACCTTGAAGCACGTAAAGAAATTTTAAATATGCTTTTAGACCGTCACGGTACTGGGCGCATCTTATTTAGAAATAGCCGCAGTGGTATTGATGGTTACCCAAGTCGTAAATTACACGCCTACCCTATGGCTTTACCTAAGCAATACAAAACGGCAATGACCGTATTAGGTAATATGAGCGGCATTCAAAATGCTGAACTCAGTGCGCAACGTGCACTTTTTCCTGAAAAAATATTTCAAGAGTTTGAAGGTGAAAGCGCCAGCTGGGGCTTATTTGACCCTCGTGTAGATTGGCTAATTGAAACGCTAAAAACACTCAAACGTGAAAAAGTATTACTCATTTGTGCTAAAGCCGAAACAGCAATCAGCCTTGAGCAAATATTACGTGAACGCGAAGCAATTAAAGCCTCTGTGTTTCATGAAGGTATGTCGATTATTGAACGTGACCGCGCCGCGGCATTCTTTGCCGATGAATACGATAATGCTCAAATATTATTGTGTTCTGAAATTGGTTCAGAAGGTCGTAACTTCCAATTCTCACATCATTTAGTGTTGTTTGATTTACCACTCAACCCAGATTTACTTGAGCAACGTATTGGTCGCTTAGACCGCATAGGACAAACACAAGATGTAAACATTCATGTGCCTTACTTTGAAAATACGGCTCAGGAAGTGTTATTACGTTGGTACAACGAAGGCCTAGATGCATTTGAAAGCACTTCAACCACAGGGCAGTTATTATATAAAGAGTTTAGCGAAGACTTACTTGAATATATTGCAGCTCATAATTGTGACGAAGATGAGCTAGACCCATTGCTTGAGCAAGTAGCACAAAAGAATGCAGTATTACGTAAGCAAATGGAAAGTGGCCGAGATCGCCTACTAGAACTGCATTCATCAGGGCAAGGCGCTGCTGATTCACTTGTAGCTGACATTGAAAAACTCGATAATCAGTTTGAGCTACCAAGTTACATGATCAATGTGTTCGACACCTTTGGCGTAAGCCAAGAAGATAAAGGCGAAAACACCATTATTTTAAAACCCACTGAGCATATGCTTAACGCGTCATTCCCTGCTTTAAAAGAAGATGGCATGACGGTGACCTTTGACCGTGATACCGCTCTTTCACAAGAAGATGTTCACTTTATTAGTTGGGATCATCCTATGGTGCAAGGCACTATGGACATGATTTGCGATGATGACTTTGGTAGTGCGTCAGTGGCGTTACTTAAAAACAAAAAGTTACCACCAGGAACATTCTTTGTTGAGCTAATCTTTGTTGCCGAAGCAATGGCACCAAAAGTACTGCAAGTGGGCCGTTTTTTACCGCCTACGCCTATTCGTATTTTACTCGATAAGAGCAGTAATAACTTAGGCGAAAACGTTGGCTTTGATGGCTTTAATCAACAGTTATCTGCGGTAGGCCGTCAAACAGCAAGTAAATTAGCCGGTGCATTACAAAGTGCGGTTCATCCGATGATCAACACAGCAAAAGACATGGCGCAACAAAAGCTGGATGTTATTCGTGCAGAATCATTAGCTAAAATGCAAACATCGTTGAGTGAAGAGCAGCAGCGTTTAGAGGCACTCAAACAAATAAACCCAAATATTCGCCAAGAAGAAATTACTTTTTACGATAAACAACGCAATGAGCTAACCGCACATATTGAAAAAGCGCAGTTAAAACTCGATGCCATTCGTTTAATTGTGGTTTCGCACTAAGGAATCTAGCTGTTAGCTATAAGCTGTCAGTCGTTAGTTAAAGATCAACTAACGTTTGCATCGAAAAAAGCGCGATATTTATATCGCGCTTTTTACTTGAGCCTTTGCGCTCGCTCCACTAAAATAGCGCACTTCAAAATCACTGAGGTCTGCCGTGTTAGTTAATTACAATCCCCCTATGAGCCCGTATTTAACTATACTGTTTCAAGACGATGATTTACTTATTGTAAATAAGCCTAGCGAGTTACTTACCGTACCAGGTAAAGACCCAAAACATGCCGATAGCTTAATTAATCGCGTCAACCGTGTTTTTCCTACGGCTAAAATTGTTCACCGTTTAGATATGGCTACCTCAGGAATACTTTGCTTGGCAATGAACAAAGCCGCTCACCGCCATTTAAGTATGCAATTTCAAGAGCGTGAAACGGCAAAGCGTTACATTGCGCGAGTTTATGGGCAACTTGAAAGTGAAACCGGCTCAGTTGACTTACCGCTTATTTGTGATTGGCCGAACCGTCCTAAGCAAATGGTTGATCACGACAATGGCAAGCCCTCGCTTACTCATTTTAAAGTGCTTGAGCGCGAAGCACAGGCAACCCGTGTAGAGCTGACTCCTATTACTGGGCGCTCCCACCAATTGCGCGTGCATATGTTAAGCTTAGGCCACCCTATTTTAGGCGATCGCCTATATGCTCACAAAGACGCACTTGCTGCGGCACCTCGATTACAGCTGCATGCACAAATGCTGCAACTAAAGCATCCTGTTACAGAGCAAGTACTCACGTTTGAAGCTGACCCCGAGTTTTAAATAAACACGCTAATAGCTAAACTTTTATAGCCTCGCGCCGATACCTAAATAATCTTTATTGTTTGGGTCCATTATGGTTGTTGCGCAATTTATAAAAATGTCACTCTGTGCATTTTCAGCTGTTTGCATATTAATGCATTGGCAAATATATGCAGTGGAACATATAGCTCCTACAGCCCATTCAACTATTATTGAAAATGATATTAAACGCTTAGCACCTGGGGATGAAATTAAAACCATTGAGCTTGGCGACACCCCATTTTTAACCTTACATCGTGAATACATGAGCGCTGATTTTAGAGGTGTGGTGGTTCTAATACCCGACTGGCAATCGAGCCCTACGAACAATTCTGGCATGAACTTTTTACGCAAAGAATTAAATAACCATGGCTATAGCACTTACGCTATGACGGTGCCCGATATTAATTGGCAAGCTGCTGAGCAGAGCAGCGAGGCAAATAATCAACCGACTGCAGCAGATAACAGCACGCCAACTGAGCCGCCTCATCATGTTGATTATATTGAGCAGGTCAATATTGAGGTATTAGATAACTACAAAACAAATTTAATTGCTCGCTATGAGGCGCTTTATCAGCAAGCAAGTGAAGCCTCGAGTGATATTGTGGTTATTGCTCAAGGAACCAGTGCGGGAGTATTAATGGAGCACTATGCTGATTTTTCAGATTTACAGATCAATGCATTTATTAGTTTAAGTAGCTTCTTACCAAATTCACAGCGTAATGCGCGTTTGAGCCAAACCACCTCTTTAGTGACACCGGCGTTATTAGATATTTATTTTTCAGGCGATCATAACGATATTTTAATGAACCTTAAAAACCGTCAGCGTTGGGTTAACCGTAATGCAAAGTTTGATTACCGCCAGCGCCAGCTATTTGGATTGCGCGACGCGCCACAGCAACATGCACGCTTGAGCAAAGAAATAGACGGTTTTTTACGCCGCCTTTTTTAAATACTCGTAAGCGGCTTGAATATCTTGGCTTTTTTTAACTGCTACTTCCATCATGTGCTTAGGTAAACCTTGCGATACCAGTTTATCAGGATGGTGCTGAGCCATAAGCTTACGGTACGCTAGTTTAATATCACGTTGCGAGGCGTCTTTATTTAGCCCTAATAAGGCCAATGCCTGCGAGCGGTTCATATCATTACTTGGCGGTACATGATGCCCTGAGCCTTCTCGGTAACTACTACTTTGACTTTGCTGCTGTTTAAAGCGCTGTTGTTGCTGCCTAAAATTAAACTCTGCTTGATAACGTTTTAGTACAAAGGCAAAGTGTGCTTTAGATACCCCCAACTGCTTGCTTACTTCTTGCAGTAACTGCTTTTCTTGCGCGGCAAGCACGCCATCAGAAAATGCCATTTGAATTTGAATTTCTAAAAATAACTGCAGTAAATCGTAACGTTTAGCAAAACGTTCTTTGAAGTCATAAACCGTGTCTTTGAGTGAAAAGTCGCTGTCTTTACCCGATTGAAACGCCTGCTGCGCTTCACGGCGCTCTTCGCCTTTTAAGCCCATTTCATCCATAAATAGCGTCGCAGCTTTAATATGGGTTTCGCTTATTCGTCCATTTGACTTGGCGATATGCCCCATTACTGCAAAGCAGCTAGAAAAAAACAGTGCTTGGCGCTCGTTAACATCATCGCCTTTAAAAAGGTTAGAGAAGCCGCCAGCTTTATCAAAGTCTTTCTTTAGACTTTTATCAAACATATGACCTAGGTATAAGCCCAAAATGGCGCCAAATATTTTGCCAAACATAAAACCAAAACAGAAACCGAGAATTTTTCCCCACATTTTAAAACTTACCTCTAATGTTTTATATTTAGCTTATGGCGCTAATTGTTGGTTAAGAGCCGATAAACGCTCTGGTGTGCCTATATCGTCCCATTGGCCAATATAGAGTTCAGTGGAGACTAAATGTTCATTTAATTTTTCACGCAGTAAAGGCCCTAACGGGAGAATACCTGGGGTCAGCCCTTCAAAGAAATCAGCCTGATAACGGCCAATTCCAGAAAAAGTATAGCGCTGTTCACTATTAGGTAAGTGGCTTAGGGTAAAATCGCCTTCTGGGTTATGCGCAGGATTTTCAACCAATACAATGTGCGCTTCTTTTGGCTGTAAATGCAGCTGCATTAATGCACTAATATCGTAGTCGCTGTAAACATCACCATTAATAACAATAAATGACTCACCTAATAAAGGAAGTGCTTGAATAATACCGCCTGCAGTTTCAAGCCCGCCAGTTACTTCCTGGCTATAGGTAATACTTACACCCCATGCACTGCCATCTGCAAAGTAGGTTTTTATTTTGTCTCCTTGCCAGGCGAGGTTAATCACAATCTGCGTAATACCAGCTGTTTTTAAGCGCATAATATGATGCTCAATAAGCGGTTTACCTGCCACACATAACATAGGTTTTGGCAACTGTGCGGTGAGCGGCATCATACGTTTACCGCGTCCTGCAGCTAAGATCATGGCCTTCATAGTTGTTCCTCTTTTAACCGCTGCTGTACTTTTGGTACTACGTAATTTTTTACCCAATCAGACAAGTCACTAAGCTCTGAATACTCTGCCGCCACTTCAACAATATACGCTAGTGTTGGTAATATATTGGTTAAATAACCTTTTTTGTCATCACGTAAATACAAACGACAAAAAATACCGGCAGCTTTTAAATGGCGCTGTAAGCCGGTTAAATCAAACCAATACTTAAATTGTGTAAATGACTCGTTAGTTATTAAACCTTGGCGCTTAAATTCGTCATAACCAAACTCAAGTAAATAAGTCAGCTCGTCGTTAGGCAATTTAAAATAACAATCTCTTAAAAGCGAGACCAAGTCATAACATAATGGGCCTTGTACCGCGTCTTGATAATCGATAATCGCCCATTGCTGCTCGCAGCGCATAATATTACGGCTGTGGTAATCACGGTGCATAGTCACTGTGGGTTGTTCAAGCAGTGTATTGATTAGCAGCGCAGTACTTGTTTGCCAAATATTTTGTTGCTCATCGCTGAGCTCTGCACTAATAAAATCATTAACCAACCAATTTTTAAAAATATCCAACTCAAGTGCAATAAAGTCATGGTCATACGGATTCATTGACGGAGCTTTTGGCGTTTTAGCCCACTTGGCACTTAAACTGATCAGCTGCTGGTAATACTCGCTGCGATTGGCATCATCAAGCAAGTCAGCTAAATGGATGTTTCCTAAATCACTTAAAATAAAAAAACCTTGCTGCTCATCACTATGAATAATGGTTGGCAATAAAAAACCCTGCTCAGAAAACACCTTATTTAATGCAATATAAGGGACGTTGTTAACTTTTTTTGGATCTGAATCCATCACAATAAAGCTTTTATTTTCAGCGCTTAACCTATAATAACGGCGAAAACTGGCATCAGCGGTTATTGCATTAAGCGCGCAGGATTGCTCACTAAAGTGAGTATTAATAAACTGTTGTAAACTCTCAAAACGTGTCATTTTATAAGCTATCTATTTTTCACTAATTACTTTGCTATTGTTTTCCTTTATTATGTATAGCTTGTAACTAATCACAGAGCATAAAGGTCGATAAATGAGCAAAACCTGGGGCATTTTGATGCTTAGCGTACTGAGCGCACCATCGCTTGCCGAAACTGAACTGACACACAACTTTTGTGGCACTTCAATGCAAACCAGAGCTTGGCAACCGCTAGCTGGCCTTGAGCTTGGAACGGTTGATATCAGCGCTGATGACGTTGAACTTTTAGGCACACAAAGCGCTGAATTTACTGGTAATGTTGATATTAACACCGTTAACATGAGTTTGTCCGCACAATCAGCACTGATTGATAAACAACGCGGCCTACTCAATGCCACAGGCCCTATTACCTACCGCGATTATGTAAGTAAGGTTCAAAGTGCGGGCTTAAACGCCGATTTAAACAACTCAGCATTTAGCTTATTAGGCGCACAATACAGCCTAACACAACAGCAAGGCAAAGGCGGTGCGGAAAAACTCACCATCGACAAGTCTGGCTTAATGCTGATGAATGCAAGCTTTACTGCTTGCCCGGGTAATACGCCAGTATGGGCGATTGAAGCTGACGAAATTAATTTATCGCGAGAAGAAGGCTGGGGTGAAACCTACAATGCGGTGCTACGTATTTTAGACACGCCAGTGCTCTATTTACCCTATTTTACTTTCCCACTTGATGAGCGCCGTAAATCAGGCTTATTAACACCCAGCTTTTCAAGTTCAGATCGCTATGGGTTAGAGACTATTACGCCTTATTATTGGAATATTGCTCCAAACTATGATGCAACCATTACGCCGCGTTATATGTCACGCAAGGGGCTACAGCTACAAACTGAATTTAGATACCTAACTCCAGAACATCAAGGTTTAGTAGCTGTCGAATACTTAAATAAAGATGACTCAGAGCCTGAGCTTGACGAGCGCTTTTTATTTCATTGGCAACAAAAAAGCTATATCGGCGAAGATTGGCGAGCCAGTATTGATATAACCAATGTCAGTGATGATAACTACCTCACTGATTTAAATTCAACTTATGCAAGTAAAACCGATACCCAGCTTTATCGAACCGGCTCACTGACTCATATGGGCGAGATGTGGCGTACCGATATAAAAATACAAAACTTTGAAGTGCTCGGTGACCACTTAGAGTCATATACGGCCTTACCTCAAGTTAGCTTTACACAAACTACGCCGTGGAAAATTGATTATTTCGATTTTACTGTTTCAGGGGAGCTAAGCCATTTTACTAATAGCTCAGCGGTGATTGACCAAGCAACTCGCGTGCATATAGAACCTAAAGCACGCTTTGATTACAAAGAATATGCTTGGTCATTTTTATCTGAAGTAAGCCTGCTACAAACTAACTATAAACAAGACGGTGATTTACAAGGCACTCAATTTAGCGATAATGTTTCGCGCACATTGCCAAAGGTACGCTTGTACTCTCAGCTTAACTTTGAGCGCGATACCTCAATTTTTATCGACGATGGTATTCAAACCCTAGAACCACAAATTCAGTATTTATATACACCAAATAAAGATCAGTCCGATATTGGCTTATACGATACCACTAAATTACAAGATGACTTTTTTGGCCTATTTAGGGATGCACGTTTTTCAAGTGTTGACCGTATTGCCGCCGCAAATCAGTTTACGCTTGGGGCAACCACTCGTTTATTTGATAAGAAAAATGAAGAAGTATTTAATTTCAGCGCAGGCCAAATATTTTATTTAAGTGATTCAGCCAAGCCCACAGAGCAAGGGCTTAACAGCGACAGTAACTACAATGCCTTGTTTGCAGCGCAAACCATGTTACATTGGCACCGCCGCTGGTATTTATCCGGTGGTATTCAGTACGATACGGATGGCAAGCAAATTATCCAGTCAAATGTCACCTTAGATTATAAAGGTGACAATAATCAGCTGGTTCAATTGAACCATCGCTATGCAAATGATGTCTCAGGAAATACAATCGAACAAGCGGGCTTATTTACAAGCATTCCTATCAGTGACGAATGGCAATTTATTGCAAGTTACCATCGTGACCTTGATAATAACCGCAGTATTGAAGTATTTAGTGGATTACAGTATGAATCGTGCTGTTGGGCGTTCCAAATTACTGGCCATCGCCAAATTGAAACTGATTTAAATCAGTCAATTGGGCAACCCCAAGCCACTTTTGATTCGAGCATTCGTTTGAATTTTGTATTAAAAGGGCTTGGTAGTAAAAGCCGTTATGATGCTCAAAAATTATTACAACAAGGTATTTTTGGTTATCGTAGGCCGTATTTTCTTAATGACTAAACTGCATTTTGTATAGTAAAAATCTACAAATAACTATATCAATCTAGCCGCATTTAGCATTACAACAGTACTATTAGTAAGAGTAGTAAAAAGAATATGAATTTAAAAAAATTATTAACATCAGCAGTTTTAACATTTGGCTTATGCCAAAGTGCATTCGCCGCTCCGGTTGAAATAGACAAAGTAATTGGTATTGTAAACCAAGGCGTTATTTTAAAAAGTGAAGTAGACACCATTGTTGATCGTGTTAAAAAACAAGCAGAAGAACAAGACCAACAACTGCCAAAAGACGAAACACTGCGTGTACAAGCAATTGAGCGCTTAGTTAATCAAACGCTAATGATGCAAATGGCTGAGCGTATGGGTTTACAGATTTCAGATAGTCAGCTTGACCAAACTCTCGCTAACATGGCAAAAGAGCAAGGCGGTACGATTGCTGACTTACGTCGTACCATTGAAGCCTCGGGTGAAAGCTTTCAAGCTTACCGTGAAGAAATTCGTAAAGAAATAACCACGCAACAAGTCACGCGTGCAAACGTAGACCGCCGTATATATGTAAGCGACCAAGAAATTGATAACTTACTGAAAATTATGGATAGCCAAGGCCAAAATGCCGAAGAATACGATATTGGTCATATTCTTATCGATATTCCAAGCGGTGCAAGTGCAGACGACGTCAGCTCTGCAAAAACACGCGCAGACAAAGTAATTGAACTACTGCAAGATGGCCAAGAATTTAAGCGTATTGCAATTTCTTCATCAAGTGGTTCAAAAGCGCTTGAGGGTGGTCAATTGGGGTGGATGGGTATTAACGAAATGCCATCTCTATTTGCAGAAGCGGTAAAAGGGCAAAAGAAAGATGCGATTATTGGCCCACTTCGCTCTGGTGCAGGTTTTCACATTATCAAGGTGCAAGACGTACGAGGTCGCCAAGTAGTAGAAACCACAGAAGTTAAATCTCGTCATATTCTCATTAAACCTTCGATTATTTTAAGCGAAGAAAAAGCCCGCACAATGTTAGCTGGCTTTATTAAGGATTTACGCGCTGGGAATGCTGACTTTGCAGAACTAGCTAAAGAGCACTCGCAAGATCCTGGCTCAGCACTTAAAGGCGGACAATACGACTGGACTGATCCAACTACCTACGTACCTGCGTTTAGAGATACATTGCTATCTCTTGATCAAAACGAAATCAGCGAACCATTTAGAACCCAGTATGGTTGGCATATTGTGCAGTTATTAGACACACGCGTTGCTGATAAAACCGAGCAAGCTAAACGTAATCGTGCACATGGCATGTTGTTTAATCGTAAATTTAAAGAAGAAAGCTTTAACTGGCAGCAAGAAATGCGCGAACAAGCCCATGTTGAAATTTTCCCAACAGACGAATAATTATGACCTTAAGAATTGCGGTAACCCCTGGTGAGCCTGCAGGCATTGGCCCTGACTTGCTATTAAAACTGGCACAACACAGCTGGGATACACAGCTAGTAGCGATTGCAGATGCACCGCTACTAAAGCAGCGGGCTAAACATTTAGGTTTAAAAATTAAATTGATTGAATTTGATGAAAGCGCCGAAGCTATGCCTACAGCTGCTGGCAGCTTGTACATAAAACAGATTGATTTAGCCGAGCCGGTTGAGCTAGGAGTGCTGAATGACGCAAACGGTCAATACGTATTAGACACACTACGTATTGCCAGTGAGAAAAATATGGACGGTACTTTTGATGCCGTTGTTACCGGCCCTGTTCATAAAGGTATTATTAACCAAGCCGGTATTTCTTTCAGTGGCCACACTGAGTACTTTGCTCAACAGTCGGGCACCGCTGATGTTGTTATGTTATTAGCTACCGAAGGTCTGCGAGTTGCATTAGTAACAACGCATATTCCGCTTGCTTATGTTGCGCGTGCTATTACCCAAGAGCGACTGGTTAAAGTGGCTAATATTCTTAATCATGACTTAAAAACTAAGTTTGGTATTGAGCAACCGCGTATTTTAGTCTGTGGCTTAAACCCGCACGCTGGTGAAGATGGCCATTTAGGCCGCGAAGAAATCGACACAATTACGCCTACACTTGACATGCTAAGAGCTGAGGGGATGAACTTAATCGGTCCTTTACCTGCAGATACATTATTTCAAGATAAATACCTAAATGAAGCCGATGCAGTGCTGGCTATGTATCACGATCAGGGATTACCTGTGCTAAAATACAAAGGATTTGGTAAGTCAGTGAATATAACCCTTGGCCTTCCATTTATCCGCACCTCAGTAGACCACGGTACTGCGCTTGATTTAGCTGGTACAGGCGATGCTGATGTTGGCAGTTTTGAATTAGCGATCCGCGAAGCAATTAAGCTCGCCCATGAAAAAGCACAGAATCAATGACCGATAAAGTACACTTAGGACACCGCGCCCGTAAACGTTTTGGCCAAAACTTTTTATTCGATGAATCAATCATTGATAAAATCGTCACCGCCATTGATCCCAAGCCGCAAGATAATTTAGTAGAAATTGGCCCAGGCCTTGGCGCTATTACTGAGCCTGTAGCCGATTTGAGTGGTCATTTAACGGTTGTTGAGCTAGATAAAGATTTAGCCCAACGTTTAATTGAGCACCCTTTTTTAGGGCCTAAATTAACCGTAAACCAAGGCGATGCAATGAAGTTTGACTTTGCAAGCCTAGTTAAAGATGACAACAAGCTAAAAGTGTTTGGTAACCTACCGTACAACATTTCTACTCCTTTGTTGTTTCATCTTTTTGAATTTGCCGATCATATTGAGCACATGCACTTTATGCTGCAAAAAGAAGTGGTAAAGCGCATGGTTGCAGGCCCAGGCAGTAAAACCTTTGGCCGCTTGAGTGTAATGACTCAATACTACTGTAATGCTATGCCTGTAGTAGAAGTACCACCAGAATGCTTTAAACCTGCGCCTAAAGTGGACTCTGCGGTTATTCGCTTAATCCCTAAAAAGGCAGAACAGCGCACAGCTAAAAGCGTTAAAATACTCAATACGGTTTGTTTAGAAGCGTTTAATCAACGTCGTAAAACACTGCGCAACAGCCTAGGCAACCTTTTAACCGCTGAAGAGTTAACCAGCATTGGCATTGATATTACCTTGCGTGCTGAGAGCCTGTCGTTACAACAATTTATTGATATAGCTAACTGGATTTATGACAACAAGCAGTAATATGGGATCACCTGTAAAGGTATCTGTAGAAACATTTTATGTAGAAGAGCAATCTCAACCTGAACTCGATAAATTTGTGTTTGCTTACTCCGTTACTATAAAAAACCACAGTTTATGTAGTGCAAAACTACTCAGTCGCTATTGGTTAATTACCGATGCCAATGGCAAAGAAGTAGAAGTGCAAGGTGAAGGTGTGGTAGGTGAAACCCCAGATATAGCCCCAGGCGAAAGTTACAAATACACCAGTGGTGCAATATTAGATACTCCGGTAGGCACCATGCAAGGGCATTACACTTTACGAAACGAATTTGGTGCTGAGTTTGAAGCCCCCATAAATGTGTTCCGTTTAGCTTGCCCTAATATCTTACACTGAGTAAGAACAGCGTCTAATGGCCGACTACGCAATAGGTGATTTACAAGGCTGCTTTGACGAATTTAGTTTATTGTTAAAGCAAGTCGACTTTAATCCTAGCAAAGATCATCTCTACCTAGTAGGTGATATTGTTGCTCGCGGCCCAGACTCCAAAGCATGTCTTGATTACATATATCAGCACCAAGACAGCGTTAGCGTCACATTAGGCAATCATGACTTACATATGATTGCCTGTTATTTAAATAATGTTGCACCCAACCCTAAAGACAAACTAACGACACTGTTCAACAGCAGTAAACTCCCACATTACATCGCGTTTTTGCAAACTCAGCCTTTAGCTCTTTACTTAGATAAATATGATTGCTTTATTTCACACGCGGGGCTAAACCCTGATTGGTCGTGCGTGCAAGCCATTGAGCACGCCCAATTCGCACAGCAATGCTATGGTGCTGACAACGCTCAATACTTCTTAAAAAACATGTATCAGCCTCACCCACTAACATGGAGTGAGCAACTCGATGACGCTGCTAAGTTTCGTTATATTGTTAATTATTTCACCCGTATGCGCTTTATTACACCCGATAACTTGCTTGATTTTAGTGCAAAAGAAGCAACAGCAAATAGCCATTCATTGATTCCTTGGTTTTCTCATCCTAAAATTGTTAACGCTCAACATGACCTTGTTTTTGGTCATTGGGCTGCACTTGAAGGTCAAACTCCCTACAAACACCTGTACGCTCTAGATACAGGTTGCGTCTGGGGCGGCTCAATGACCTTAATAAATTTACAGAGCAAACAAAAACTTTCAAAAAAATCACAACTTTTGTCTAAATAAACTGAAAAAAGTTAATACATCTGTTAAGTTTAAGAGTGCATGTTAAATTGCATAATTACAAACCATTCACAACTAAGTGTAAAAAATAGCAACACTCTCTAATCTAATTAAAGATGAGGAAAATTGCTTTGTATTATTTTACATCCATAATCGAATAGTTGAATTATGTATGCTTAGTGTGTGATGAAGTTTCACGGTAAATTTAGCAACTAACTATTAACAGTAAAAATTAATTATTTTTAATTACTTAACTTATTGTTGAAAGCGCCGATAAGTTTTAATAGACGTATTTTTGAATGGAAAACCATATGAATCTAACAGTGAGTCAACGTATTTGGGGTGGTTTTATATTTATCACTTTATTACTTTTAATTATTGGCGGTAACTCTTTAATAAAAATAGCACATATAGATCACTCAACTCAAAAGGTTAATCTGCTATCGCTTCCGGCATTAAACAAGAGCGCTCAATTACAAGCTGAATTTATTTTGATGAGTAAAGCTGCTCAAACTAGCTTTCACACTTCATCGGCTCAAGAGCTAGCGCCAATAAAAACACAAATAGAAGAACAAAAACAGTTATTTGATAAGTTACATCGCGAGCTACAACAAGTAGTAAAAGATGATCCACAACTAAATAAGAGCAGCCTTGACGTTGAAAAGACCTACTTAAGTTTTTTAAGCATTATAGAGAGCCTACTCAAAGACAAAAACACTCAGTTAGTGCTTAATAAAAAGCTTAAAGCTCAATTAGAAACCGTTGAGCTTGCGGCAGAAGATGCCAACTCTATGGTTCTTGATATTATTGATATCGATGGTTTAGAAGACAACTACCCTCGTGCTTATCAAGCAGCTAATAACCTTGAAAATAACTTTATGTCTGTGGTTACCAGTAGCACCGATATGCTAACTGTTAAAACACTTAATACGCTCGATATTATTAAAAATGAACAAGAATATTACTTTGAAGAAGTCGTTCGTACTGTTTCATTAATACAACCTGCAATAGAGCAAAGCCATAGCGGCTTGTTTAACGACCTAAAAGGTTATGTAGATACACTTGAGAGTAATATTTTAGGTAACGATAGCCTTTCAGCGAATAAAAAACGCCTTATTGATGCAATCAGCACAACTGAACGTGAATTAGAAGAGTCTGAAAAAGCGACTAAAACAGCACTCAGTCAAATTGACGAATTAGTATTACAAGCCAGCGGCATTGCATTTACTTTGCAAGAAGGCGTGCGTAGTGATGTAAACTCAGCTAACTTATGGACTTGGATAGGCATGATCATTGCGACTATTATCGCTGTGCTTGTGGCCATTGTTACAGTTAACCGTATTACTAAGCCATTAGCAGAAGTTAACCGCATTTTAGATATTGTTGCCAGTGGTGATATGACTCAACGCTTGGATGACAGCGCAAAAGATGAATTTGGTGAATTGTCGAAAAGTTGTAACACCTTAATTGACAGCTTACGTAGCTTAATTACCGGTATAATTTCGCGTTCAACACAGCTTGCTGCTGCTTCTGAGCAAACCTCAACAATTACCGGTGAGTCGAGCAAAGCGATTAGTAATCAACAAGCGCAAGTAGAGCAAGCGGCAACCGCAACCACTGAAATGAGCAGTACTTCTCAAACAGTGAGCAACAGTGCTCAACAAGCACTGGGCGAAATAAAAAATGCCGATAAAGAAGCTGAACGCGTTAAAGGTATTTCAAATCAAAATAAAGCAACCATTGAACAACTCGCTTACGAAGTTGATGAAGCATCAAGTGTTATTAATAAGCTACATAAAGATAGCGCCTCAATTGGTAGTATTTTAGACGTTATTCGTGGTATCGCTGAGCAAACTAACTTACTTGCACTTAATGCGGCCATTGAGGCAGCGCGTGCCGGCGAGCAAGGCAGAGGCTTCGCCGTGGTAGCTGATGAAGTAAGATCGCTTGCAAGTAAAACTCAAGAGTCGACCCAAGAGATTCAATCTATGATTGAATCACTACAGTTAGGCGCTGAAGAAGCAGTTAAAGCCATGGAAAAAGGTAAAGAACGCGCTGTTTCTTGTGTTGAGCAAAGTGATTTAGCTAATAGTGCACTGGATTCAATTACTCTTGCGGTATCGCAAGCGCACAATGTCAGTGAAGAGATATCAACGGCAGCACAAGAACAACAACAAGTATCACAAGAGATTAGTGAACGCTTAGAGTCTATTGTTGCTATCGCCGAACAAACAGCAGAAGGTGCTGTACAAACTAATATTTCAAGTTCAGAAGTGGCTAAGTTAGCCGAAGAACTAAGAATATCAGTAGAGAACTTTAAAGTATAAGTATCGCACTGTAAGTAGCCTTAGGGCTGCTTACAGTTCACTCCTAGTAAGTCATAGTAAAACACCCACTTCCTCATTAGGTATATTTACATACCCCCACAATCTTACTCTAAATACACAACACCCAACTGATTAGTCCGTAAAGTCATTTAATACTATTTATATTTTCTTTGGTTATACCCATTCGCTTAATTAAGTGGTCTATTTTGAGGCTGGAAAAACGCGTTGATAGCTAGGCAAAAAATTTGCTATTTGGTTGTTCTAAATGAGAATTTTTTAACACAGGTAGCGACACGTTTAGCCCCGTAAAATGATTAAGTATTATTGCGGATTAGTATTACAAACAACGGAGCCGCTATTAAAACAATAGGCCATGGCGCTTAGCATAAATTTTTAATTAGATGGACACAATTACGGTAGGTATATTTTCGGTGGTAACAGAGTGGATTTTAAAAACAAAAAACCCAGCATAAGCTGGGTTTTTACATTTCTGAAAGAAAACTAAATTACTTGATTTTAGCTTCTTTGAAAATCACATGTTTACGAGCCTTAGGATCGAACTTTTTGATTTCCATTTTTTCAGGCATGTTACGCTTGTTCTTGTCGGTAGTGTAGAAAAAACCAGTACCAGCAGTTGAAACTAAACGGATCTTATCGCGCATAATTCAGTTCCTTAAACTTTTTCGCCACGAGCACGGATTTCTGTAAGAACCGTGTCAATGCCTTTTTTATCGATAATACGCATACCTTTAGTAGTAGTGCGTAATGTTACAAAACGTTTTTCACTTTCAACCCAAAAACGGTGTGTTTGTAGGTTAGGTAGGAAACGACGTTTAGTCGCGTTTCTCGCGTGTGAACGGTGGTTACCAACCGCTGGACGCTTACCTGTAACTTGACATACTTTAGACATGTCTATATATCTCCAATAACTTCGCTCGAGCTTAATTTTTCCCTAAGGCCATGTATTTGTGCCCTAGAGATAAATCGAAGGGCGCTCTTTATACAGCTTTTACAGGCAAAGATCAAATACTGATCTTATCCAACCAGCTCATGTGTAAATTTTATAGCGGCTAATTATAAAGATCGAATGCCCTTAGGGAAAGTAAAAACTGCATTTAAATTAAACTAATTTGCCAAAACACACTAAACCGCTCATTTTTAGCACATATCTGCGAGCAATAAACTTAAATAAGTCCCCGTTCGGCAAACGAAACACAGTTTTCACCACCAATAATAATATGATCCAATACATTTATGTCGACTAATTGCAGCGCTTGGCACAATTTATTGGTAATTAGTTTATCGGCCTGACTTGGTTCTGCAATACCGCTGGGATGATTATGTGAAAAAATAACCGCTGCCGCATTATTTTTCAAAGCCGCTTTGACAACTTCACGTGGATATACACTGGCTGCGTTAATCGTACCATAAAATAAGATTTCATCTTTCAATAAACGATTTTGACTATCAAGATACAACACCATAAACACCTCCTGCTGCAACCCTCGCATTTGCAGGGTTAAATAGTCGTAAACAGCTTGAGGGGAATTAAAAACGGCATCGCGAACAAAGCCTTCTTGCATATAACGCTGACTTAGCTCAAGTACTGCTTGTAACTGTACATATTTAGCTGTACCCAGCCCTTTTTGCGCACAAAACTCATCTATGCTGGCATTAAACAAATTATGCAGGGTTTTATTTTCATTGATCAGATGTTGTGCCAGCTCTATTGCATTCATACCGGGTAAACCCGTACGTAAAAATATAGCCAATAGTTCAGCATCAGAGAGTGCCTTTGCGCCTTTTGCTAGCAGCTTTTCTCGCGGTCTGAGTGAATTAGGCAGAGAGGTTAATTGCATCGTTCATCCTTGAAAGCGGTCAGTATCATATAACTGTAATGCAAAATTAAAAATTAGCGCGATAAAACGCATTTTATCTTAGCTGTCACGCTCAAGATTTGTTATTTTAGCCAGCATATTTTATAAAATTGATGAACAACCATGATTAATTTAACAAATAAAAAAATAGTGCTGGGTATTAGCGGTGGAATTGCAGCCTATAAATGTGCCGAACTAGTAAGACGTTTAAAAGACCATGGTTGTGACGTTAAAGTTGTAATGACTGAATCAGCAAAGCATTTTATTACCCCGCTAACGATGCAAGCTGTCAGTGGTGAAATAGTCTCTGACTCATTACTCGACCCATCAGCAGAAGCTGCAATGGGACATATTGAATTTGCCAAATGGGCTGATTTAATTTTAGTTGCTCCTGCCACCAGCAATATTATTGCAAAAATGGCTGCAGGCATTGCTGATGACCTACTTACTACGTTATTACTTGCAACCCCTGCAAAAGTGGCTGTAGCACCGGCTATGAATCAACAAATGTACGCGCACCCCGCCACGCAATCTAACATAGCCACTTTAAAGGCTCGTGGCGTTGCAGTTTGGGGGCCAGGCAAAGGTGAGCAAGCCTGTGGTGATGTAGGTGCAGGGCGAATGCTTGAACCGCATGAATTAGTGAGTTTATGCACTGAACCTGCGCAACCACAATTATTAGCAGGTAAAACCATTACTATTACCGCAGGCCCAACCCGAGAACCTCTCGATCCGGTGCGTTTTATATCAAACCACAGCTCAGGAAAAATGGGTTATGCACTAGCACAAGCTGCTTTATCATTTGGCGCGCAAGTTAACTTAATTTCAGGCCCAGTGACCATTACCGCGCCGCAAGGCGTTAATTTAATTAATATAGAAAGTGCTGAGCAGCTACTGCAAGAATCTCTCAGTTACGCCCATCAATCAGACGCCTTTATTGGCTGCGCTGCTGTAGCCGATTACCGCGCAGCGAATATCGCCACGCAAAAAATGAAAAAACAAGGCGATGAACTCACTCTTAGCTTAGTTAAGAACCCAGACGTTATAGCAGCGGTAGCAAACCTTACACAAAGCCGCCCTTACACTGTCGGCTTTGCAGCAGAAACGCAAAATGTTGCTAACTACGCTAAAGGGAAACTAACCAATAAAAACCTCGATATGATTTGTGCTAACGACGTATCGCAAAGTGATTTGGGCTTTAATTCAGAGCGTAACGCACTCACACTTTATTGGCAAAATGAACAACTCGATTTACCTGAGGCCAGCAAAACAGAAATAGCCATCAAAGTGATCGAACAGCTTGCCAAACGATTATAAAAAGGCTGGAAACAAACTGAATAAAACATTAACATGATGACGCCTTGTGACCTTTTAGTGTAATTATACTTCGCTAATATAGTTTAATGCTTGCGCAGTACCAGAGCTTCACGTAATACGTGAAAATACCGCCTTACTGGTTATTGCCCGCAGCAGCACTAGGCCGGTAGCTGTGTTATCGCACATTGATGTAGAAAAAAATAACTATTAAAAAAGGAATGTTCATGCCTGCGACAAAAAAAAGTAATCGCAAAGAGCAAATACTGCAAGCACTCGCACAAATGTTAGAAACCAGCCCAGGCCAGCGTATTACAACTGCCAAACTTGCCGCAGAAGTTGGCGTTTCTGAAGCCGCTCTTTATCGTCATTTTCCGAGCAAAGCGCGGATGTTTGAAGGATTAATTGAGTTTATTGAAGATACCCTGCTATCACGTATTAATCTTATTTTAGATAACGAAAAAGAAAGCAAAGCACGCGTATACAATACCTTATTACTGTTGCTAACGTTTGCTGAGAAAAACCCTGGCATTACTCGTATATTAACAGGCGACGCTCTACAAGGAGAACAAGAGCGACTTCGTGAGCGTGTACAGGGCTTATTTGAAAAACTAGAAACCCAATTTAAACAAATTCTTAGAGAGCGTAAGCTACGTGAAGGTAAAAACTTCCAAAGCGATGAGTTAACCCTAGCTAACTTTTTGCTTGCCTACGTTGAAGGAAAAATGAATCAGTTTGTGCGCAGTAATTTTAGTGCTCGCCCAAGTGAGCAATTTGAAAAACAATGGCCAGAACTTCAAAAAATTTGGTTATAAGGTTTTAGGTTTTAGGTAATCTTGCCAGCAAGGTTATTAAATTATTCTCCTATCATCAATTCCACATAAACTCTGTGTTCTTTTTATAAATTATATTTAAAAATTAATTTGAACACAGAGCAAAAAGTAAAAAATTGAAAACCACAATTAAACTTTTACTTCCCTAACTTTTTACCGATGCCAAACACCTCGCATCCCGAGGCCCGAAAATTTAACCTTTTACCATTCATTTTTCCCCTCTCATCTCTGCCTTGCTACCGCTTATCGTATCTACTCGAATTGTTATTAAAACTCGTTACAATAAAATAATGTTAAAAAACGAGAATCTATAATGAAAACACAACTCACTCTTATAGGCTGTGCACTTATTACCAGCTTAACGAGCGCCAGTGCCTTAGCAAATAAGCCATTAGAATTTAAAGATGTATTTGATTTTAAATCTGCAAAAGGCACACAGCTTTCTGAAAATGGTCAAATCCTCTCTTTAAGTGCAACTCCTTATCGTGGCAATGCCACTGGGCAAGTCTACTCGCTAAATAACAACAAGCTTATTGCTGAGGTAGAGCGAGGCACTCGCCCTACAATTAACAAAATGGCGAACTGGGTCGTATTCACCCAAGTGCCTACCCTACTTGAAAAAGAGACCACTAAGAAAAAAAGTGATTTAAAAAACAATCTAGTATTAGTGAATACCCAAACCGGTGAGCAACAACGCTTTAATGACGTAAAAGATTACGTACTCGCTAATAACGGGAAGTGGCTTGCCTATCGTAAAAATGAGAGCACCGACGCGGATGATAAAAACGCCGGTAATGATAGCGCTATCACAGCTGATAAAAAAGATAAAAGCTACCCGCTGGTTGTCGTCAACTTAAGCGATAAACGCACCCACACTCTTGAAAGTGCCTTCACCTATGATATTAGCGCCACCAGCGATCAATTATTAGTGAGCCAAAGCTATGTGGATGGTAATAATAATCAAATTACTTTATTTTCACTCAATGATTTTTCCAGCACAGCATTAATTGACGAGCCAGGTGTGGTTGCCAACGAAATAGCTTGGCATCCTATCAATAAGAGTGTTGCATTTACTTTAGGTAACTATGTAAACGATGATAAGCGTCGCCGCCAATACGAATTAACGCTTTGGCAAAACGAGACGCTTACCACTGTGCAGTCACCTAACCCAGAATGGTTAATGGGTAAAACTGCGACATTAACGTGGGCAGAAGATGGTACACGCCTATACTTTGAAAACCGCCCAAAACTTGCTGCAAAAGTTAAGCAAAAAGAATATACCGATGAGTCGTCACTGTATAACTTTGAAGTTATTCGCGACCAAAAAGGGTTAAATGTATGGCACAACAACGATGCGCAAATTAAACCTCGCGAAGAGCAGCAATGGAATAAAAACAATAAAAATCGACATTACACGGCGGTATACCATGTAAACTCGCAACAAGTTGTACAGTTAAGCACACCAAATATACCAGAGCTGGCACTTAATACTGAACGCGCGGATTCATTATTAGGCTACTCAAATCTAGCCCATCTTGAAAAAATAATGTATGGCGGCTTTTTTGCTGACTACTACGCGGTTGATATAAAAACGGGTAAACAAACACCTATTATTAACGACTATCCATTTAGACCTAGCCTCGCGCCTAATGGTCAGTTTGCTGCTTACTTTGATAATAACCAAGTACAGCTTAAAAACTTAGGCAATAACAAAGTGAGCGTACTCAGCAAAGCAATTAACGCCACCTTTGCCGATGACAAACACGATTACCCATCTAAGCAGCCTGGCTATGGCTTTGCTGGCTGGCTTAACGATAGCAGCGAAGTACTGGTTTATAGCAAATACGATATTTGGTCGTTTAATGTAAATACCAAGCAAGCCAAACGCTTAACTGATGGTAAGAAAAGTAACACTCAGTACAGAGTGATCAAGCTTGATAAAAAACAAGTAGGCTTTAACAGCAATGATACTCTTTTGCTCTCTGCAATTAACTTACAAAGTAAGCAAAGTGAGGTGGCTAAACTTAATTTAACAACACTTAACGTTACTAAAGTACTTACAGGTAATAAACGTTTTGATGTAATTAAAAAAGCCAAACATGCCGATAAATACTTATTTACAGAGCAAACGTATCAGCAATTCCCTGATATTTATCAAACAGACTTTAGCTTCAAACAAGCACAACAAGTCACTAACCTTAATCCTCAGGTAACTAATTTTGCTTGGGGAGAAAAGCCTGAACTTATTAGTTATAAAGGCTTTGATGGCGAAGATTTACAAGGGGTATTAATCAAACCTGCCGGCTATAAAGAAGGCGATAAAGTACCGGTTGTGGTGTACTTTTACCGCTATATGAGCCAGCGTATGTACGACTTTCCTAAAATGGAATTAAATCATCGTCCTAACTTCCCAATGTTTACATCAAATGGCTACGCCATCTTTTTACCTGATATTCGCTTTGAAATAGGTCACCCAGGTAAGTCTTCAACTCAAACCATGATCAACGCCACCCAAAAGCTGATTGATTTAGGCATTGCCGATGCTAATAAAATAGGGCTACAAGGTCACTCTTGGGCAGGTTATCAAAGCGCGTTTATGATCACCGAAACTGATATGTTTAAAGCTGTGGTGTCGGGTGCGCCTGTGTCTAACATGACCAGTGCCTACAGTGGCATTCGCTTAAAGTCAGGGCTTGCCCGCCAATTTCAATATGAAACAGGGCAAAGTCGCATTGGTAAAAACTTATTTGAAGCCCCTGAGCTTTATATTGAGAACTCGCCAGTCTTTTTTGCGGATAAAGTAAATACCCCGATTCTGATTATGTTTGGTGATAAAGATGATGCTGTGCCATGGCATGAAGGCGTGCAATATTACTTAGCACTGCGCCGTGCGGGTAAAGATGCTACATTTTTACAATATGAAGGTGAACCGCACCACTTAAAGCAATTCCCTAATCAGGTAGATTTCTCAGTACGTATGATGCAGTACTTTGATCATTACTTAAAAGGCAAGCCAGCCGCTAAGTGGATGAACGAAGGTGAAGCGTTTATCGAAGAGTAACTAATAAACCGGCTCTATTTGGCGTCGGTTTAACATTTAAAACCAGCAATTAAGGACTATATAAAGCTTTAAATAAATACTAAATCACTATTAAAACTGACTTTTATGCCTAGTTCGCGTATTCTAACCCCCTGATTTAAATAACCTCTATAACGAAATGAGCAACGCCACTCCCCCATTTTCGATTTCAGCCAGCATGACCCACAGCATTGTGGGTATTAGTGAAGCTTTAGGTAAAATCAGTGCCTTATATTCGCCAGCAACTATTGAGCACTATAAGCAACAAAAACCCACCTCTATACAAATGAAAAACTCTGAGTTTCAATTCACAGCATCTGACCTATCAAGCCCAGATAGCTTATTAGATCTGCATCGCAGCTTAATGAAAAATAAGACTGAAAAGTCAGGCTGTTATAGGGAGCAAAGTCTAGCTTTAAAAAATGGCTTACAAATGGCACCACAGGCAATGCGAGTGCCACAAATGGTAGAAGAGCTATTTGCGTGGTTTAATACAACCAACCATCACCCTCTAATCAGTAGCGCAGTATGTCATTATGAATTGCAGTTTATCCAACCTGTTTCACTGGGTAATACTGAATTAGCCTGTACTTGGCAAACCCAACAATTATCGCAGTGGCATACGCTATTTTCATTGCTAAACATTCATAACCTAATCGCGACAACACGCCAACAATACGTTGAAAGCATTAACCTAAGTACCAAAATCGGTGACTCATCCGTGTTTATTGAGTACATGTTAGAGACATTACTTTCAGCATTAAACGTTTTAAAAAGTGATTTAAAATCAATAACAAAAAACCAAACCCCACAACTTACCCCTCAAGTTGAAGAGGCTTTAGATATAAATCTGCAAGCCCCCCAAGTCATCGCTTTAATCAATGTATTTAACCAAAGCGAAATGCCGTTAAACCGACAAGAGCTACAAAATCAGCTAGGGTTAAAAGATAGAAAACATTTTAGAGAGCGCTACTTAAAGCCTGCAATTGATGCAGGCATAATCGAAATGACGATTCCCGAAAAGCCAAATAGTAAGATGCAGCAATACCGACTTAAAAATTAGAAATAAAAATGCCACTTAAAAGCTTAAGTGGCAGGTTTAATAAGCCGCGCTGAGCGATTTTTTATGCGTATTGCCCAGCGGCAAATCCACAGCTCCACGCGTATTGGAAATTATAGCCTCCTAGCCAACCCGTTACATCGGTCACTTCACCAATAAAGTATAAACCTTTGGCTTTTTTAGCCTCAAATGTTTTTGAGCTTAGCTCATCGGTATCTACACCACCTAAAGTCACTTCTGCGGTTCTGTAACCTTCGGTACCATTTGGCTTAATTTGCCAAGCATGAATATAATCCGCGAGTGCATCTATTTGGCCATGCGTTAGCTGGTTAATATTGCAATCAGGAATAGCTTTACTGTCATAGAGTATTTCAACAAAACGCTTAGGTAAGATAGTAGCAAGGCTATTTTTTAACGATTTTTGCGCTTGCGTTTCTCGCCAATCGGCTAGCTGTTGCTTTAAATCTAGTTCAGGTAATAAATTGATCGTCACCGCCTGACCTGCTCGCCAAAATGAGCTTATTTGTAATATGGCAGGCCCGGATAAGCCGCGGTGAGTAAATAAAATATTCTCTTTAAATACAGTGCCATCTTCGCTTGCAACTTCACACGGGATACTAATGCCAGAAAGCCCTTCAAAACGCTCTTTATCGTGCTGATGTAAGGTAAAGGGAACTAGAGCGGCCATCGTCGGCAATACCTTTAAACCAAATTGCTCTGCAATTTTATAACCTATTGGCGTCGCGCCAAGTTTAGGCATAGTTAAACCGCCAGATGCGACAACTAACGACTCACAGGTCAGTGTTTCTTGCTCAGTTGTGACACTGTAACCTGTTGCTGTTTTAGCTACATTTAACACTTCGCTGCGTAGTTTAATTGTAACACCCGCCCACTCACACTCTGTTAGTAAAATATCAACAATGTCTTGTGCGCTATTGTCACAGAATAATTGTCCCAATGTTTTATGGTGATACGCCAAACCATGTCGGTCTACAAGCTCTACAAAGTCATGCTGGGTATAACGACTTAAGCACGACTTTACAAAATGGGGATTAGTGCATAAATAGTTATTAGGGCTCGCATTTTCGTTAGTAAAGTTACAACGCCCGCCGCCACTAATTAAAATTTTACGTCCTGGCTTTTTACCCATATCAAGCACTGTAACACTTCGGCCGCGATATCCTGCTTGTGCTGCACACATTAAACCTGCAGCTCCGGCACCGATCACTATCACATCAAGGTGAGTCATTTGGTCATCTCTTAAAAACTTTGATGAATTATAACAAAGTTTCGGTAACAACAAGATAGCTGTTATATTATTTTCAATTTCTCAACAAAGATTAAATAATGATAAACAAACCTAATACATTAAGACCAAAAAAAGTATAAAAGCAAATACAAAACAACTGAAACAACACTGAACACGTGGTTATAACCAAATGAAATAGATACATACGTATTTAATATTTCAAAATCATTAACAGATCATTTACCTTTGTACCCGCTTTGTGGCTTTCCACAAATAATAATAAAACTAAGGGTAATTATGACTTCTAATAATTCATTTAAAAAATGCGCTGTTGCGCTAACAATAAGTACACTATTTGTAGCCAGCTCAAGCATGGCAAATCCAGCACAAGCAATCGCACCATCAATGGCTGAAACCTCAGTTAAAATGCAAAATCAAAGTGGGTTTGAAACTCAGTTCATTATCAAATATAAAAATAATAGCGATATGATGAGTACATCAACAGCTGACGCATCGCCTGCAATGATGAATAAAAAAGCACAAAACTTTGTAAAAAACTTCACGTCAAAAAAAGGTAAAGTTAAAGCGAAATATATCCGTGCAATGGCATTGAATGATCATCACGTAATGCGTGCCGACAAAAAGCTCAATGCTGAAGAAGCGCAACAGTTTATGCAAGAAGTAATTAATTCGGGTAATGTTGAATATATCGAAATCGATCAAATGCTAAAGCCATTTGCCACACCAAACGATCCTCGCTATGGCGACCAATGGCATTACTATGAGCAAGCGGGTGGTCTAAATCTACCTACGGCTTGGAATACTGCCACAGGCAGTGGTGCAGTTGTGGCTGTTCTAGATACTGGTTACCGCCCACATGTTGATTTAAACGCCAATATTTTACCTGGCTACGATATGATCTCTAATCTATCAGTCGCTAATGATGGTAATGGCCGTGATAACGATGCTCGCGATCCTGGTGATGCTGTCGCTACTGGTGAATGTGGTGATAATGGAGCACAAGGCTCTAGCTGGCATGGTACTCACGTAGCAGGTACAGTCGCTGCTGTAACTAATAATGGTGAAGGCGTTGCTGGTGTTGCTTACGACGCTAAAGTAGTGCCAGTCCGTGTATTAGGTAAATGTGGCGGCTTGACCTCAGATATTGCTGACGGCATTATTTGGGCTTCAGGCGGAAACGTATCAGGTACATCGACAAACCCAAACCCTGCAGATGTTATAAACATGAGTTTAGGTGGTGCAGGTACATGTAGCTCAACGACTCAAAATGCGATTAATACTGCACGTAACAACGGCTCTGTTGTTGTAATAGCTGCAGGCAACGATAACGATAATTCTGCAAACTACAATCCGGGTAACTGTAATGGAGTTGTTAATGTTGCATCAGTTGGTCGTAACGGTGGCCGCGCATATTACTCAAATTATGGTAGCAATATTGATGTAGCAGCACCGGGGGGCGCACAAAATTTCGCCAATGATTCTGAAGGTGTTTTATCTACTTACAACTCAGGCTCAACAACACCATCAAGCGACAGCTATGGTTTTTCGCAAGGTACATCAATGGCCGCCCCTCATGTTGCGGGTGTTGCAGCATTAATCAAACAAGCAAAACCAAACGCGACACCTGATGAAATAGAAAATATTTTAAAAACAACAACTCGTGCATTCCCAGCAACTTGTACTAGCTGTGGCACAGGCATTGTTGATGCTGCCGCTGCTGTTGCAGCCGCCTCTGGTGGCACACCACCGCCAACATCAGGTGATAATGAGCTTATTGATGGGCAAGCTAAAACAGGCTTAAGCGGTGCGACAAGTACACAAAGCTTTTACACTATGACAGTCCCAAGCGGTGCTACTAATGTAACTTTCACAATGAGTGGTGGTACAGGTGATGCTGACTTGTATGTACGTGCTGGTAGTAAACCGACAACAAGCACTTATGATTGCCGTCCTTACAATGAAGGTAACAGTGAAGAGTGTTCTATCGATAACCCAACTTCAGGTACTTATCATATAATGCTAAACGGCTACTCAGCCTACACTGGCGTTAGTTTAGTCGGTAACATCACAGGCGGTTCAGACTCAGGCACACCACAAGCAGGTGGCGGTACAGTATCTGATGTTTCTGCAACAGCAGGTCAGTGGAAGCATTACACGCTAGAAGTTCCTGCTGGCATGGCTAACTTTACTGTAACAACATCAGGTGGCACTGGTGATGCAGACTTATTTGTAAAGTTTGGTAGTCAGCCAACCAGCTCAAGCTATGATTGCCGCCCATTTAAAACCGGTAACGCCGAAACATGTACATTTAGCAACCCTCAAGCAGGCACATGGCATTTAAGTGTTAATGCGTATCAAACCTTCTCAGGTTTAACGCTAAGTGGTCAATACCAGCCATAAACCACTTTCTCCTTAGATAAAAAAGCCGATACATATGTATCGGCTTTTATTCAATAATTAAAACAAGTCAGTTATAGTTTGGCTAAAACGACTTCAGCGCTACTTATTACAAATTCTTTTTCTTGCTCGACAAATAATTGGTTAACAACACCATTATCTACAATCATAGCGTAACGTTTCGAGCGCAAACCACCAAAGCCTGCGGTATCTTTTTCAAGACCTAAAGCACGAGTAAAACTAGCATCACCGTCTGCCAGCATATCTATATGCTCTGCATTTTGTGACTCACCCCAGGCTTTCATCACAAATGCATCATTTACCGATACACAATAGATAGCGTTAATACCCTTAGCCTTAATTTTATCGGCTAGCGCGATATAACCAGGCAAATGAGCATTCGAACAAGTGGGTGTGAAAGCACCAGGCACCGCAAATAACACAACTTTTTTATCTGTAAATAATTCATTGTTAGTGAGTGTTTGCATACCTTTATCACTAAGCTGAGATAAACTTACTGCAGGTATTGTCTGACCTTGCTCTATCATATTAATTCCTTAAAGTAATTAAATAGTCTTTTAGCATACAGATTAATATTTAATCCGTCTTCGATTAATCGCTGTTGTTATCTAAACCTAAACCTTCTTTAATAGATGTCATTTGCAACTCTAACTGCGAGCCTATATCAGCAACTAATTCACTCGACTCACTTACTTGGCTTTTCATATCATGCATTGATAGCGTAAAGTCACTAAGGAAATTACTTTGTTGTTTAGCCAATTCCATTGCATCAATTGCAACTTTATTAGCCTGCTGCGCATTATCTGCAACGCCTTCAGAGTTTGCTTTAAGCTCTTGAGCATTTGCAGTTTGTAACTGTGCATCCTCAGTTAATGCATTGATTTGTTTATAGACTTCTTGAGAGTTTTCGCTTAGTAGCGCCAATTGATCATTAATCTCTTTTAACGAACCTTGAGTCTGCATAGCTAACTGCCTTACCTCATCAGCAACCACGGCAAAACCTCGACCTTGCTCACCTGCTCTTGCTGATTCAATCGCAGCATTGAGCGCGAGTAAGTTTGTTTGCTCAGCGATGGTACGTATGACTGTAATAATATTACTTACTCCCTGTACCCCGCTCAGTAACTCCTGAACACTATGCATACCTTGCTCAATACGCTGCTGTGTGTCAGAACTGGCATTAAGCATACTTTTGGCAAAACCAACACTTTGTTGCATTGCTTCATAAGTACTTTGAGCATTTTCAGCAGCTTGAGCATTGATATGATTAACCTGCTCGCCAAGTTGCTGAATATTAAGAAGCAGTTCTTCATTGTGATTTACCTGCTGATAACTCGCATTACTTTTTTGACCTATCGTGTATAAATGCCCACTCATCTGCTGCATGAAATCACTGACTACATTAAGCATATCTGCTCTTTCTTGCGCTTCCAAACGCTGGCGTTCAATTAACTGGTTAAAATACTGCGCTATTTCACCCACCTCTGTTTTAGGGTTATTCACTGTAATATTTTTTAACTCATTACTTTCGATTAAGAATGCAAATCCATCTCGCAGTTGTCGTAAAGGTTGTAAAACCTGTTTACGTTGCACCCAATAAACACCAACAGCTAATATTACTAGTCCACCTATTGCTATTCCAAACACCCAGAATACTTGTTGCTTTACGGTATCTTGCTGCGCTTTTAATGTTTGCTCTGCCTCAATCACTGTATTTGATAGTAAGCTAATTTGTTCGCGTAACTCATTCGTTCCTGAACGACGTAGTTTTGATTGCGATAAAGTACTGCTTAAATCACGCAGATAACGTTTAGGCCAACTCACCAACTCTGCTTTTATTTCAGCAGCCAAATCTTCAGGTTCCTCATCTACAAATAAAGCAAATTCATCAACCTCTGTCATTACTCCTAAGTTAGGTAGCTGCTCTATTTTTACCGCCAGTAAGTTTAGGGTTTTTATGCTTTGTTGCAGGTTTTTCTCTATCTCAGGTTGATAATTATTTAGCAGTTGATAAGTCGATAGTGATAAATTAACCACTTCACTGTAATAATCACTCGCTAATTTATTGTAGCTAAGAGCGTAAATGGTTTGCGTTGATGCTTTTTGCGCATAATTAATAAGTGAAGAGGCTGAGCCCGCCATTTGTCTAAGCGCGTTATCTAACAGCGCAGTTTCATTGCCAGAGAGTTTTCCAAGTGATCTGTATTTACCATTAATATCTGTACTTAATGAAGTTAATTGTTCAGCTAAACGAGCTTCTAACTCAGGAGGAAGCACCGTTAACTGTTGCGCTTTAAGTTGCTCAATCAAGGTAGATGATTGTTTTAAGTATTGGCTATTACCTTGTGCTAAGTAACTCTCTAATTGATTGGCAAGCTCAACCATTATGCTATTTTTTAAATGGCTGTATGCGCTATCTTGTTGCTGAAGCTTTAGTAATGTATGGCTTGCCCATAACAAGGTCGCGGCTAGAAGGATACTTGCAAATGTTAGTAAAATGGCTAGTAAACGGGTAAAAAATGATACACGCATAAATATATCTCAAAACTGACATACACATAGAGTATTGAATTTTTATGACATATTTATGTAACAAGAGTAATCAGGATAAATACTTGAGGGAATTAGACTTAAAAGTAGTTAGACAGGGTGCAAAATGACAATTTATCTAAGTAAATAAAAAACCGCGTCTAAACGCGGTTTTTTATTAATTAAGCTTTTATTTAAAGGCCTGCACGGTCTTTAATAATAGGGATTAAAGGTGAGCCCGCATGATTTGCCTCAGCCCAAGCAATATCTGCACCATCCTCAAGTGAGCTCTTTGATAAGTTTTTAACAATGTACTCGCCTGTATCAACTGCATTACTTGCAACAGCATGACGCAATAAGTTATTACCATTACAAAAAACTGCATCATAGATATTACGAACTTTCACACGTGAACTTTTTAATTTGCTACGTAGACGGTTTTTATCATCACCAGCAATGTATTCACAAACTGAAACAGCTAACTGGTCATTAGCGCTTGCAGGCGCAGTATAAGCAAACGAACCCGCTGCAATAGCAGCAATTACAACTAGTTTCGGTAATTTAATCATTGATTGGACACCCTATATTAATACTTTTTTCGTACTCGACTGTTTAATATTGTACCAACACGCTCAGATTTTGGCAATAATGTTAAGAGACTTTATTCAAAGTTACGAATTTATAACTATATTTATTTTTCTCATCAGGCGCCATCAACATTTCATCTTCAATTTGCCAATTTGCAACACTTTGGTAATCAGGAAACTGTGTATCCCCTTCTACATCTAAGTCTATAAAGGTTAGATACAAGCGATGTGCTTGCTCTAAGAACTGCTGATAGATGTTTCCACCACCAATAACCATCACTTCGGCAATATCATTAACAAGATCAAGTGCAGCTTCAGGAGTGGTTACAGTTTCAATTCCCGGTGCTTGATATTCAGTATTGCGAGTAATAATAATATTACGACGTCCAGGTAGCGGCCTACCTATCGATTCAAATGTTTTACGCCCCATAATAACAGGCTTACCAGAAGTTACTTTTTTAAAGTGCTGAAGGTCGCCAGGTAAGTGCCATGGCATTTTATTATCTAAGCCAATGACACGATTGTTTGCCATTGCTGCAATCATTGAAATTATCACACTAAATACCCAATACTTTATTATTAATCAAAGAAAAAGGAGCATTAGCTCCTTTTAAATATATACAATTATAGTTAACGCTCGTAGACAACTTCTACGTCGTAATCATCTTCATCCCAATCATCCCAGTCATCATCATCGCCTTTAGTGGCTTTTTGATGGTAGGTATCCCACTTAAATTCAACTTCTTCATCTGCAACTTCAACAAACTTTTCTTTAGGCATGTTATCAAGTAGCGTCATAATGTCGTGAATTAATGGCTGAGTATTTAATTTATTAATTGCAGCAATACTATAAATATTTTCAGACTCACCTAACTCTTCTGCAATTTGCTCACATAGAGCTTTGGCTTCATCTTCAGGCAATAAATCAATTTTATTAAAGACCAACCAGCGCGGCTTTTCAGCAAGCTTAGGACTGTACTGATGTAGCTCATTGATGATTGCAAAAGCATTATCAACAGGATTTGAGCCATCAACTGGCATAACATCAATAATGTGTAATAACACACGACAGCGCTCTAAATGCTTTAAGAAACGAATACCCAAGCCTGCGCCGTCCGATGCACCTTCAATTAAGCCAGGAATATCGGCGATGACAAATGACTTATTTGCTTCAGGACGAACAACACCTAAATTGGGGATAAGCGTAGTGAATGGATAATCTGCTACTTTTGGTTTTGCAGCCGATACACTGCGAATAAAGGTTGATTTACCGGCATTAGGTAAACCCAGTAAACCTACATCAGCGAGTAGCATTAGCTCTAATTTAAGGTTACGCACTTCACCAGGTGTTCCGAGTGTTTTTTGACGTGGGGCACGGTTAGTACTTGATTTAAAACGCGCATTCCCCAAGCCATGGAAACCGCCTTTTGCAACCACAATTCGTTGACCATCTTGGGTTAAATCCCCTAATGATTCTTGTGTATCAACATCAATGATACGTGTACCAACAGGCACCTTTACAATCAGATCTTCACCTTTTTTACCGGTACAATTCCGGCTTTGACCGTTAGTACCACGTTCTGCTCTATGAAAACGCTCAAATTGATAGTCAATAAGGGTATTTAAGTTTTCATCAGCTTGTAGATAAACACTACCACCGTCTCCACCGTCACCGCCATCAGGTCCACCATCTGGAACATATTTCTCACGACGAAAAGACACGATGCCGCTGCCACCGTCACCAGCTTCTGCGCGAATTTCTACTTCATCTACAAACTTCATGATTACTCACTTAAGGGATTGGCTTGTTAATAACTCTATTATATACCTAAGTGGCCTTTAGAGCACACTGAGCATAAAAACACTTGGGTATATATTTAGAACTGCTTAAAACAAAAAACCCCGCAAAGGCGGGGTTTTTAACTACCTTACTGATTACTCAGCTACGATAGTTACGTATTTACGGTTTAAAGGACCTTTTTGTTCAAACTGAACTTTACCATCTGCTTTTGCGAAGATAGTGTGGTCTTTACCGATACCTACGTTTGCGCCTGGGTGGAAACGAGTCCCACGCTGACGAACAATGATGCTACCCGCTAGAACTGATTCGCCACCAAAACGCTTAACACCTAGGCGTTTGCTTTCTGAATCGCGACCGTTACGAGTACTACCAGCTGCTTTTTTATGTGCCATTTCTAAGTACCTCTAATTAAGCGCTAATGCTAGTGATTTTAACTTCAGTGAACCATTGACGATGGCCCATTTGCTTACGAGAATGCTTACGGCGTCTAAATTTAACAACCTTAATTTTCTCACCGCGACCGTGTGAAACAACCTCAGCTGTTACTTTACCACCGTTTACGAACGGTACACCAATCTCGATCTTCTCACCATCAGCAACTAAAAGTACTGAATCAAATTCCACTGCCGCACCAGTTTCAACGTCTAATTTTTCAAGACGAATCGTTTGACCTTCAGTCACACGATGCTGTTTACCACCACTTTGGAAAACCGCGTACATAATTAACTCCGTCTGTGCACCCTCAAATCGGCGCAACTAAAATATTCTTCGATAGGGCGCGAAGTTTACGCTAACGCGAAATAACTAGCAAGCCTATTTTTATAATTAAATGAATAAAAAGTAGCTACATTGAGGGCAATTCAATATTTCCCCTATTTTATATGAAAATCCCCCTTTGCCAAGCGCTTTTTAACGGTTACAGAAAATAAATTTGTAATAACAAAGCAAGCCCATGTAGTTCAATTAACCGCCAGGGGTGATTCAAAATTAAACCACGCTGTTTAATCATTTATTCAGCTAGTTAATAGGTCATTTAACCTACTTAAGGGTGTTTTTTTAAGGAATCATCACAAAATATCGAGCTGATGCGTTTTTTGTTGTACAATCTGCGCCGTTCACACATTAAAATTGGCTCGGAGATCAATGGATATAAAAGCTATCCAGGCGTTAATCGAAAGCGATATGAATGACGTCAATCAACTAATACATGCGCAGATGCGCTCAGATGTGGCGTTAGTTAATCAACTTGGTTTGTATATTGTTAACAGCGGTGGCAAACGTGTTCGCCCCATGTTAGCTATTTTGGCGGCTAAAGCGCTAGGTTACCAAGGCAAAGATCACATTACGCTAGCAACAATTATTGAATTTATTCATACCGCAACGCTTTTACATGACGATGTGGTAGATGAATCTAACTTGCGCCGTGGCACACCTACAGCAAATGCCGAGTTTGGTAATGCCGCAAGTGTCCTCGTGGGAGACTTTATTTATACTCGCTCGTTTCAGCTAATGGTAGGCCTCGGTAAAATGCAGATAATGCAAGTGTTGGCCGATGCAACCAATATTATTGCTGAAGGCGAAGTGCTGCAATTAATGAACTGTAATGACCCAGATACTACTGAAGCCAGTTATATGCAGGTTATTTACTCTAAAACCGCTAAGTTATTTGAAGCTGCAACCGGGCTAGCTGCCATTATAACTGAGCAAGATGACAGTGTATTAAACGCACTCAATTTGTACGGTATGCATTTAGGCACTGCTTTTCAGTTGGTGGATGATGTTTTAGATTACAACGCCGATGCCGACCAACTGGGTAAAAACATTGGTGATGACTTAGCTGAAGGCAAACCTACATTACCACTAATTTATGCCATGCAACACGGTAGCGAGCATCAAACACAGTTAATAAGAGATGCAATAGAGCACTGTAATGGTATGGCGCATCTAGATGAGATACTCGCTGCACTTAAACATACCAATGCCCTTGAGTTCACTATGCAAAAAGCAGAGCAAGAAGCAGAGAAAGCGATTGCTTGTTTAGATTGCTTAGCTGAGTCGAATTACAAGCAAGCATTAATTAGCTTAGCTAGAATAGCGGTTGATCGCGACCACTAAGTTATACTGTGTAGATAATTCCGAGCAATAAAAAAGCCTGCAAATGCAGGCTTTTTTATGGGTTAATTTTGGCTATTACGCCATAAAATCAACACCTTCTTTAATGTCTTTTTTCAGCGTTTCAAGCATGTCATTTTTTGCTTGCTCTTCAAATGCGCTTAGTGTGCCGTAAGAAAGAATTTCTTCTACGCCATTTTTACCTAAACGTACTGGGTGTGCAAAGTACTCAGCATCACCATTTTCAACAGCAACGTATGCATAATCTACAACGTCTTCACCTTGTAAGCCTTTAACTAAAGACATACAAAAACGTGCAGCAGCAGCACCCATTGATAATGTTGCAGAACCACCGCCCGCTTTAGCATTAACTACTTCAGTACCTGCATTTTGGATACGTGGAGTCAGTGCAGCCACTTCTTCATCAGTGAAAGTAACGCCTTCAACTTGAGAAAGTAATGGTAGAATAGTTGTACCTGAGTGACCACCAATTACTGGAACTTTAACGCTTGCTACGTCAACGCCTTTAAGTTCAGCAATGAACGCTTCTGAACGGATCACATCGAGTGTTGTAATACCAAATACACGCTTAGCATCGTAAGTTCCTGCTTTTTTAAATACTTCAGCAACAATTGGTACAGTACCGTTAACTGGGTTAGTAATAATACCCACAAGCGCTTTAGGACAGTTAGCAACAATGCCTTCTGCTAATGTTTTGATGATACCAGCGTTAACATTAAATAAATCAGCACGATCCATACCAGGCTTACGTGGCATACCCGCTGGAATAAGAACGATATCACAACCTGTTAGTGCTTTATCTAAATCGTCTGCACCAAAACCTGCAACTTTAACATCTGTTGGAATGTGAGAAAGGTCAACAGCAACACCAGGAACTACTGGCGCAACATCATATAGTGATAATTCAGAGCCAGCTGGTAAGCCTGTTTTTAATAATAAAGACAACGCTTGACCGATACCGCCTGCAGCACCTAATACAGCAACTTTCATTGGAATTCTCCGTGATTTGAGGTAGGAAATATTTGTGGTTCATAAGATAAAGAAATTAACGACTAAAAACAAATTTATCCTGCTTATTTTAGCTATATTTTCGACCATAGTTGTAAACTTTGCTGTTTAAACGCAGCAAAATGGCAACTTAAGCAAACATCTGCTGCATAATTATGCATTTTTGTGTAGAATTTGCAGTATCTATTACATAACTAATTAGACACTATGCAACCACAAGATAAACAAGAAGCATTGGTTAAAGCCTTTAAAGCACTTTTAAAAGAAGAAAACTTTGGCTCACAAGGCGAAATAGTTGATGCGTTAAAAGAACAAGGCTTTGATAATATTAGCCAAAGTAAAGTGTCGCGAATGTTAAGTAAATTTGGCGCGGTACGCACCCGTAATGCAAAACAAGAAATGGTATATTGTTTACCCGCTGAAATGGGGGTACCAACCGCTAAGAGCCCGTTGCGCCAGCTCGTTATTGATATTATGCATAACGAAATGATGATTATTATTCGCACCAGTCCTGGAGCTGCTCAACTCATTGCGCGTTTACTTGATTCATTAGGCAAAGCTGATGGCGTCTTAGGCACTATTGCCGGCGATGATACTATTTTTATAGCACCAGCTAAAATCTCAGAAATAGACCTCACACTAGAGCGTGTTCGTATTTTATTTGATACGGTTTAACCACTAACGCTGTAATAAAGGCGGCTATGATGAATGTATAGCCGTTTTGTAATTGTTATAACTGCTTTAAAAATCGTACTGAGGGGGCAAAAAATGCAGAGCCCATATCCGCCTGAGTAAAATCAAGCCAGTGATCATAATTCTCTCCCTGCCCTAGTCGGTTAGTTAGCACTTTTTCGAATGCATCCCCTTTAGCAGAGCACGTGATCACTAACATACCTTGCTCATACACATCGCCATAAGGCATGCTTTGGTTAAGTAACAGTGCCTGACCTTGGTCATCTTTTAATTCACTGCGGGTCGCATGACTACTTTCAAGTGCGGGGCTGAGTAAGGTATTATCAAGGCGTGTGCGACCCATTATTTGCTCTTGTTCATGTAATGACAAATGCTGCCACAAGCTCAAGTCATGTTTGAAACGCTGCACATGAATGTAACTACCTTGGTCTTCAAAACTATCCGGTTTGTTTACTAACGCCGTTACACGTTTTTGACGGCCATGTGGGGTATCGCCCGCATAAATAAAGCCGTTAAAATCACGGCCATCTAAAAAGCGAAAATTACGAATTTGTTCCACCAGCTCAACATCAGGGGTGAATAGTTTGAGTATTTGTAGTGCAAACAAGTGGTTCACGTCTTCTCTGTCTGAGCGGATTTGCACAAACAAATCACATGGCCTTGCACTCATAACAAAGTCACTATGGGTAATATTAGGAAAGCTTTGCAGCTCACTTGGCATGAAGTCAGGTAAAATATGCGGCCAATATTGCGCACCAATTGCCACCATGCAAGAAAGCATAGATTCAGAGAACTGATCACTAAACTCATCTTCAATATCGCTCACTTGTTTAAGCTTAGCGCGAAGTGATTCGTCGTGACCGTCAAGTACATTAAAAAATAAGTGCAAACCGTGTAAGTTTGCTTCAGCACAAATCCCTGATTGCGCTTGCACCATTGTTATTCCTTACTTTTTAGAGCAAAACACTGTGATTAATTACGATTTAAAAAAATTCACCGTGTGCGGTTTTATTTTTATTATAACCTGTTCATTAATTTCAAATGACTGGCCATACTGAGCTGCAACTTCTATTTCTTGTTCAGCAATAACCACAGTGTATACATAGGCAGAGCCGATGAAACGACTACTTAGTATTGTAACGCACTCACACTGCAGCAGCTCGTTATTGTTATTAGTGGCAAGCTCAAGCTGGTGTGGACGCACATAAATAACACCCTTTTCAACCACTGCGTGTTGTTGTGGCAGTATTGATTCGACCACACCAAATTGTGTTTCATATTCAGTGGCTGTTAATGCAGTTGCGCTTAAGTATATGCCCTGACCCAGAAATTCTGCAACCTCCTTTGAACTTGGTTTGGCAAAAAGCTGCTCTGGCGTGCCTTGCTGCGCAATTTTACCTTTATGCATAACCGCAAGCGTATCTGAAAATGCAAACGCCTCCTCTTTTGAGTGAGTAACAAACACTGCCGACACTTGCTGAGCTTTAATAATACGCCTAATATCGGCGATTAACTCAAACCGAACTTGGGTATCAATATTAGAAAATGGCTCATCTAACAATAGTAAGCTGGGTTTATAAGCTAATGCACGTGCAATCGCTACTCGTTGCTGTTGGCCACCAGAGAGTTGATGAGGGTATCTATCGGCACACCCAACCAAGTGCACAAGCTTTAACATTTCATCCACGCGAGCTTGTTTATCCGCTTTACTCATATCGTTTAGGCCAAAGCCAATGTTATTCGCTACTGTTAAATGTGGGAATAGTGCGTAGTCTTGAAACATCATGCCAATATTACGATGCTCTGGTGACACAAATGTATTGGCATCACTGACTAACTTACCATCAATAAATACCTGTCCTTGCTTGGCTTCAATTAACCCTGCAATGGCTTTAAGTGTGGTGGTTTTGCCGCAGCCACTGGCACCGAGTAAACACACTATTTCGTCTTTACCTAAGGTTAAGTCTAAATCATCTACAACCTTAGTCCCGTTATATGCATAGCTCACGCCTTGTAAAATCAAACTACTCATTTAACTACGTTGCTCCATTGAACGATTAATAAAATATAACGGAATAAAGCCAACCACCACTATGAATAAAGCTGATATGGAGGCCAGCTCTAATTGTTCATCGCTGACATATTGAAACACGTGCGTAGCTAAACTTTCAAAATCAAAAGGCCTTAACAGTAAGGCTGCGGGCAGCTCTTTCATACACTCAATAAAGACCAATAAACCAGCGGTTAATAAGCCTCGGCGTAATAAAGGCAAATGCACTAAGCGTAACGTGTGGCCTTGGCTTTTCCCCATTGACTGGCTTGCCATATCAAGCGAGGGGCTAATGCGTGAAAAGCTTGATTCTATGGCACCATGAGCCACGGCGTAAAACCGCACTATATAAGCAAAAATAATAGTAAGTAAGCTGCCAGTAAGTAATAAACCAATGTCTAAATCATAAGGAGTCAGAATACGGTTAATGGTATTTTCTAATAATGTGAGTGGCAGCAATACCGCAATCGCTAATACTGTGCCTGGTAGCGCATACCCGGTACTTGCTAAACGCCCAGGTATAAGTGGGTTTGCTTGTTTTGCAATGCGCTGATAAAACACCACTAAAACACTCAATACAATAGTCACCACACTCACTACTGCGGCCACTTTCAAACTTTGCCATGCATAACTAAAAAATTCACTACTCCACGCTTGATCAAAATACGTGATTGCATACTTGAGCAAAACAACCATAGGAATAATAAATGAGATTATTAAAATAAGGCTACAAAACCCTGTTGCTAACCATGCAGACTTACCTTTAAGAATATAAAGCGCCTCACTGTTCACACTTGACTGACGCTCAAATACAGCTTGGTTACGACGGCTAAAACGCTCGGTGATCAATGCTAAGAATAGCAGTAACAACATCACCCCTGAAATTTTTGCTGCTGCAGTTAATGAGTAATAACCAAACCAAGTATCGTATACTGCGGTGGTTAATGTACTGACGGCAAAGTAGCTAACGGTAGCAAAATCAGCCATGGTTTCCATGCTGATCAAAGCAAGTGCCGCAACAATAGCACCACGAGAAAGCACTAGGCTTACTTTAAAAAAGCTTTTCCATGCACTTAATCCCATTAATTGGCTTGCTTGGACTAATTTAAAGGATTGTTCACGTAGTGCGGTTTTAAAAATTAAATATAAATACGGGTAGAGTACCAGCGCAATCATGATGATAGCCCCTGGCAAAGTGCGTATATCAAAAAACCAGTAATCATTGGGTGATTGCCAACCAAACCACTCTCTTAGTGTTATTTGTATCGGCCCAGCGTAGTCGAGTAAATCCGTGTACACATAAGCAATAATATAGGTAGGCATGGCAAGCGGCAGCATCAGTGCCCATTCAAACTGTTGTTTACCAGGAAAACGGCAATAAGCGGTGAGCCAACCCAGTGGCAACGCAATCAGGCAACTAAGTAACCCAACACCTAAAACCAGTAATATGGTATTACTTATATAATCCCACAGCACGGTATTCCACAGGTGGGTAAATACCTCTGAGTCGCCTTGTAAAGATTCTACTAGCAGAAAAAACAACGGAGTCGACAGTAACAAACCCGTCGACCACGCAATAAGCTGCCACTTCGACAGCTGAAATTTATAAGTCATTAAAGATCGAACTTCACCTCATCAATTAGCTTAAGGGCTAACGGACGATATTTGCTAATTTCATCAAGCGGTAAGCTGTCTTCCTTAAAGCTTCCCCACGATGCAACCAAACTTGAAAGCTTAACACCTGGCTTGACCGGATACTCCATATTGAGCGAGGCATACATATTTTGCGCCTTATTGTCGGTCATATACTCTATAAGTTTCAAGGCATTTTCAGGGTTTTTAGCATACTTAGTAATTACCGCACCCGATACGTTAATATGCGAACCATGGTTAGTTTGGTTTGGAAAATTAATATTAACTGCATCTGCCCATGGTTTTTGCGCTTCATCTTGCAACATTTTACCTAAGTAGTAACTGTTACCTAAGGCTAAATTACATAAACCTTCTTTAACAGCTTTAACTTGCGCACGATCATTTCCCTGCGGCTTACGCGCTAAATTCGCTTTTACACCCTCTAGCCATGTTTTAGTCTGTACTTCACCATGATGAGCAATCATAGAAGCCACTAACCCTAAGTTATACGGGTGCTTACCAGAGCGAGTACAAATTTGACCTTTATATTCAGGTGCAGCTAAATCTTCATAACTCAGCTCAGGCAAGGGACCTAAGCGCTCTTTTGAAGAGTAAACATTACGCACTCGTTTAGTGAGCGCCACCCACTGACCATCGCCATCACGAAATGCAGCCGGCACATTATTATTAACCTGCTCGCTCTCAATAGTTTGCGTAAGCTTTAGCTCTTCTAACTGAATTAACGCACTAAAGTTAGAGGTTAATACTAAATCAGCTTTGCTGTGCTTGCCTTCACGCTTAACACGCTCGATTAGGCCTTTTTTAGCAAACACAACATTAGTTTTAATGCCTGTTTGCTGTGTAAAATCATCTAAAATAGGTTTAATTAAAAAAGGTTGTCTAAATGAGTAAATATTCACAACATCGGTTGCAACAGCAGGTGCTGAGACAATTAACCCAACAACAAGCGCGAGTGTTTTTTTCATATTTTCTTACCTGATTAATAATTATTATCATTAATTTTACCGCGATGAACTAAAAAGTGCACACTTTATATAATTACTTAGTGATAAATACGCCCAAAAAAGAAAACCCTTGTAAGATATCTCTTACGCTTATGACAGCAAATGAGTAAAAACACCCTGCATAACACCCCATAAATATAGCAAGCCATTGTATTTTAAATAATTTATAAATATTTCATTTGTAAGAACATAAACCATAAGCGGTTTTATCCTACATTTACTGCAAATCACTCTCTATAATTAATCCATAAATAAGCAACGACGCTTACCGAGTAAATGGAAACGGATTAGCTACTCGAATACCAAGGTTTGGTTTTTAGGATAACAGGGATTTAAGGACAGGCTCAGGATGAGTATCGCAATGGATTGTTGCACAAGGGATAGCATCAGGATGATGCGTAATGGATAACAACAGCGGAATAGTTGTTTATAAAGGATAGGGAATAAGAAGGACAGGCCTTTAGGGTAACACAACGGAATGGTAGCAAAAGGGATGCACTAGGATGTGCAATAAGGATTGGTAATAGATTTTACCTTACAGGATGTTTTAGGGAATTATGGAGACAGGCCCGGATAGCCTATATTACATAGAACTAGAAAGTAATATTGTAATAACACGGATCGTAAAAATTGGAGTTGATTAGGTTCAATTGCAGGATGCAACAAAGTTAGAAGATTCCGCAAGCGCGACTAGAGATGGTTCGCGCTTTTCTTTTGCCTAAAAGTCAGCGGTCAGCCAAAATTATATATGTTTACGCTATACTCAAGTGTCAAATTCAGCTTTTTTCGTATTAATACCCTGCACTTTATTCAGGCCTGCCTTTGTTACGCTTACCAAGTAAATAAGCGTCGCGAAACTTAATAAAATGCTGCTCTAATTTAGTACTTGCATCAACTTCACCAGCTAATGCCAATACCATAATAGCCACTTCTGCCGTACCTAACTGGTGAGCATGGGGAGCTACACGTAATCGGTAATCAGAGAGTTTTTCTGCGGTAATAGAAAGCACAGGTAAGTTATCTAAATAAGGACTCTTACGAATCATTTTTTTAGCTTCACGCCATGTACCATCTAAAAATATAAACAATGGCTGTTTACCTTCAAGCGTTTCAACCTGGGTTACCACCCTATCAGTTTCAACATCTTCAGCCGGAAAAATCACAAAAGGCTGATATTTATCATTATTCAACAAGGCTAATAAAGCAGGATCTGGAGAGGTTCTATCCCAACGAAACGCATAATTATCGGGGACTATTTCAGCAATTAAACGCCCAGTGTTAGACGGTTTAAAACTTTCATTGTGATACATCAATAAACATACAGCAGCGTTGCAGCTTGCGTACTCAGCGCCCTCACAAATACAGTAATGCTTGGCAATTAAGCATTGCTCACAGCGATCCATTTTTCCACCACGGGCATTAAACTCACGTCGAGATTCACTTATTTGCTGGGCACGTAATGCTAAAACTGAATTTTTTAAACTCTGGGTCACTGTGGGTATTTACCTATAAATTGATGGCTGCGCATTGTAGCTAAAATAAAAGAAAATAGATATCTGCGGGCTACGGGCTACGGGCTACGGGCTACGGGCTACGGGCGCTAGTAAAATAAAACACCGAGCTTTTTGCAAGCATAACTTTTATGTTGCAGGCGTGAATTTATCTCGCGCAGGTTTAATTTAGGGTTTTAAGCCCGTTGGCCGACACTCGCAGCTCGACATGCTTTAGTCTTTGTTTTTGCACCATAGAGACTGCGCTACACAGAACAATCTTTTGCTAAACGCTGAGGCTATAAAAACAAAAAACCCAAGCCGAGGCTTGGGTTTTTTATCGCGATTAACTAAAAGAAATTACTTCTTCTTTTTAACTGCTTTTTTGTTTGGTAAATCAGTGATTGAACCTTCAAATATTTCAGCAGCAAGGCCGATTGATTCGTTCAATGTTGGGTGAGCATGAATTGTTAGCGCTAGGTCTTCACCATCTGCACCCATTTCAATACCTAGACCGATTTCGCCCAGCATTTCGCCTGCGTTAATACCAATCATAGCACCACCGATAATACGGCCGCTTTCTTTATCAAAAATAAGCTTAGTAGAACCTTCAGTACGTGAAGAAGCAATAGCACGACCCGATGCAGCCCAAGGGAATACAGCTGTTTCAATGCTTAAACCTTGCTCTTTCGCTTCTTTTTCAGTTACACCCGCCCATGCAATTTCAGGGTCAGTGTAAGCAATTGAAGGAATACACTTAGGATCAAAGTAATGTTTTTGACCAGAGATAACTTCTGCTGCAACATGGCCTTCATGAACCGCTTTATGCGCAAGCATAGGTTGACCCACTAAGTCACCAATCGCAAAAATATGTTCTACGTTAGTACGTAATTGCTTATCAACGTTAATAAAACCACGCTCATCAACATTCACACCCGCTTTATCAGCGTCTAACATGTTACCATTTGGTGTACGACCTACAGCAACAAGTACTTTGTCGTAACGTACTGGCTCTGCCGGTGCATTTTTGCCTTCAAACGTAACATATAAACCGTCGTCTTTTGCTTCAACGCCAGTTACTTTAGTTGAAAGCATTACATTAAACTTGTCTTTAACATGCTTTTGGTAAATTTTAATGATGTCTTTATCAGCAGCAGGAACAAGTTGGTCTGCAAATTCTACAACATCAATTGCAGAACCTAGTGCACGGTAAACCGTACCCATTTCAAGACCGATAATACCACCACCTAAAACAAGTAGCTTTTCAGGAACATCTTTAAGCTCTAGCGCGCCCGTTGAATCAATAACGCGATCATCCTCAGGGATGAAAGGTAAGTTTACAGGTTTAGAACCCGCAGCAATAATTGCGTTATCAAAGGTAATGGTTGTTTTACCGTCAGCGCCTTCAACATCTAAAGTATTGCTACCAGTAAATTTACCATAACCAGATACAACTTTTACTTTACGCATTTTAGCCATGCCGTCTAAGCCACCTGTAAGCTGACCAACAACAGAGTCTTTCCAAGAACGAACTTCATCTAAGTCAATTTTTGGTGCGCCAAAAGTAACGCCGTGAGATGACATTTCTGCAGCATCATCAATCACTTTAGCTACGTGTAAAAGTGCTTTAGAAGGAATACAACCAACATTAAGACATACACCGCCTAATGTCTCGCGAGATTCTACTAATGTAACTTCTAAGCCCAAGTCAGCAGCGCGAAAAGCCGCAGAGTAACCACCAGGACCACCGCCTAGTACAACAACTTGAGTTTTTAATTCGTTGCTCATGCTATTACCTTTATTGTTTGAACGGGACACAGCCCCAAAATTTAACTGCCATGTTTCTGCAAGGCAGAAAAGGGCATTTGTGCAAATATTGTATCATTGCAAATGATAAAAATCCCAGCTAAAAACAACTGGCTGGGATTTGATTTTACTCACTCTGTAGTGATCACATCACTAACTGGCGTATATCACTCATGTAACTTGCAAGAGTAACAGTAAAGCGTGCAGCAAGTGCACCGTCAATCACTCTATGGTCGTAAGACATTGAAAGTGGAACCATTAGCTTAGGCTCAAACTCTTTACCATTCCACTTAGGCTTCATTTCAGATTTTGACACACCTAAAATTGCCACCTCAGGCGCATTCACAATCGGCGTAAATGCCGTACCGCCAATGCCACCTAGGCTTGAAATAGTAAAACAACCACCTTGCATATCTGATGAACTTAACTTGCCATCACGCGCTTTAACAGACACTTCCATTAGTTCACGAGATAGTTCAATAATGCCTTTTTTATCAACATCTTTAAACACTGGTACAACTAAGCCATTTGGCGTATCAACCGCTACACCAATATTAATGTACTTTTTAAGGATTAAGCTTTCGCCATCCTCTGAAAGCGATGAGTTGAATGTAGGGAACTCAGCAAGCGCTTTAGCAGCTGCTTTCATTACAAACACGAGTGGCGTAATTTTAACGTCTAGCTTTTTCTTCTCGTTAAGGGCATTTTGCTCTTTACGGAATTGCTCAAGGCTCGTGATATCCGCTTCATCAAACTGGGTAACATGTGGGATTTGCACCCAGTTACGGTGTAAGTTTTTACCTGACAGCTTTTGGATACGAGAGAGTTTTTTCTCTTCTATTTCACCAAACTTAGCAAAATCAACTTTTGGCCATGGAATTAAACCAAGCTCACCGCCACCCGCATTGCCTTTAGCTGCTGGTACTTGACCAGACTCAACTTGCTTAACCAGTTGCTTAACATAGTTTTGCACGTCTTCTTTAACAACACGGTTTTTACGGCCCGTGCCTTTAACGTTGGCAAGGTTAATACCAAACTCACGTGCTAAACGGCGAACTACTGGCGATGCATGTGCATAAGCGCTGTTGTTTTCAAAGCTTTCAGAGCTTGCTTTAGCAGATGATGCTGCTGGTTTTGACTCAGCCTGAGCTGCCGGCTTAGATTCTGTTTTAGGCGCTGGTGCTGATTTTTCTGCAGGTGCTGCAGCTGTTGCACTACCAGCCACTTCAAATACAAAAATCAATGAGCCAGTTTTAACTTTATCGCCAGTCGCTACTTTAATCTCTTTAACAGTACCTGCAAACGGCGCCGGTACTTCCATAGCTGCTTTGTCGCCTTCAACGTTTAAGATAGATTGCTCTTCTTCTACGCTATCGCCAACCGCAACCATAACTTCTGTTACTTCAACTTCGTCATCACCAATATCAGGCACGCTAACTTCTTTAGTGCTTGATGCCGATGCTTGTTCAGCAGGCTTCTCTTGTGCTTTTGAATCCGCTGCAGGGGCACTTTGGTTATCACCACCTGACACTTCAAAAACAAATACTAATGAACCCGTTTTCACTTTGTCACCAGTATTTACTTTAATTTCTTTTACTGTACCGGCAAAGGGTGCTGGTACTTCAATTGCCGCTTTGTCGCCTTCAACGTTTAAGATAGATTGCTCTTCTTCTACGCTATCGCCAACCGCAACCATAATTTCAGTTACTTCAACTTCGTCATCACCAATATCTGGCACTGTGACTTCTTTGGTTGATGAAGCCGATGACGCAGCAGGTGCTGCTTTCTCGGTTTTTTCAGCTTCTTTAGAGTCAGCAGCAGAATCTTGCGCTTCACCTTCAAAGATGAACACTAAAGTGCCAGTGGTAACAGTGTCACCCACATTTACTTTAATTTCTTTTACCGTACCGGCTTGTTCAGCAGGTACTTCCATCGCAGCTTTATCACCTTCAACACTTAATAGTGATTGGTCAACTTCAACTTTATCGCCAACGCTCACTAGTATTTCGGTTACTTCTACTTCATCGCCACCGATATCAGGTACTTTAATTTCAATACTCATTGCAAACCTCTTATGCGTACAGTGGATTTAGTTTGTTCGTGTCGATGTTGAATTTTTTAATTGCTTCAACAACTACTGACTTTTCAACTTCACCACGTTTAGCAAGTTCAGATAATGTCGCAACTACCACGTAGCTTGCGTTAACTTCAAAGTGACGACGTAGGTTTTCACGGCTGTCTGAACGACCGTAACCATCTGTACCCAATACTTTGTAGTTATTGCTTGGAATAAATGAACGCGCTTGTTCTGCGTAGTTTTTCATGTAATCCGTTGCAGCAACAGTGACAGAGTCGTTTAATACGCTAGTAATGTATGGCGTTTTTAGCTCGCTTTCTGGGTTAAGCATGTTGAAACGTTCAACATCTTGTCCATCACGGGTAAGTTCATTGAATGAAGTTACTGAGTAAACATCAGACGCAATACCAAACTCTTCGCTTAAGATTGCAGCAGCTTTGCGCACTTCAGTCATGATAGTACCTGAGCTTAATAGCTGTACGTTGGCTTTTTTACCTTCGTAGCTTTCTAGCTTGTAGATACCTTTACGAATACCTTCTTCAGCGCCTTCTGGCATTGCTGGCTGATGGTAGTTTTCGTTCATTAGCGTTAGGTAGTAGTAAATATTTTCTTGCTCTTCACCGTACATACGACGAATACCGTCTTGCACGATAACCGCTACTTCAAATGCATAAGTAGGATCGTAAGAAATACAGTTAGGTACCGTGTTTGCAAGAATGTGGCTGTGCCCATCTTCATGCTGTAAGCCTTCGCCATTTAGCGTTGTACGACCCGCTGTAGCACCTAATAAGAAACCACGTGCTTGTTGATCCCCTGCCATCCATGCCATGTCGCCAACACGTTGGAAACCAAACATAGAGTAGTAAATGTAGAATGGGATCATCGGTAAGTCGTTAGTGCTGTAAGATGTTGCAGCAGCAACCCATGACGACATTGCACCTAGCTCATTAATCCCTTCTTGTAGTACTTGTCCTGAGGTTGCTTCTTTGTAGTAAGAAACAATATCACGGTCTTGAGGGGTGTAATTTTGGCCATGTGGGTTGTAAATACCGATTTGACGGAATAAGCCTTCCATACCAAAAGTACGTGCTTCATCGGCAATAATTGGCACAATGTTTTTACCAATGCCTTTATCTTTTAATAAGATATTAAGTGCACGTACAAAGCCCATAGTAGTTGAAATATCACGCTTTTGCTCTTCAAGTAATGGCTTGAACGCATCTACTTCTGGTAACTGTAACTTTTCAGAGAACTTGGCAATACGTGTTGGCGTGTAACCTTGAAGCGCCTCACGACGTGCATGAAGATACTTGTACTCTGGAGAATCTTTTTCAAGCTCTAAGTATGGTAGCTCTTTTAATTGCTCTTCAGATACTAAATCATCTAAGCCTAAACGTGAGCGTAAGTGAGCCACATGCGACATATCCATTTTCTTAACTTGGTGCGCAATGTTTTTACCTTCAGCCGCTTCACCCATACCGTAACCTTTTACTGTTTTAGCAAGGATTACTGTTGGACGACCTTTCGTCTCTTCTGCTTTTTTAAATGCAGCAAACAGTTTTGAAGGCTCATGACCACCGCGCTTAAGGGCGAAAATTTCTTCATCGGTCATATCAGCAACAAGCGCTGCTGTTTCTGGGTAACGACCAAAGAAATGTTCACGTACGTACGCGCCATCTTTTGCTTTATATGTTTGGTAATCACCATCAACAGTTTCGTTCATTAACTGTAGTAATTTACCTGTGGTGTCTTTAGCAAGCAGAATATCCCAACCGCTACCCCAAACAAGTTTAATAACATTCCAGCCAGCGCCTTTAAATAACCCTTCTAGCTCTTGAATGATTTTACCATTACCCATTACAGGGCCATCTAAGCGCTGTAGATTACAGTTAATTAAGTAACATAGGTTATCTAACTTCTCACGGGCAGCAAAAGAGATAGCACCACGTGATTCTGGCTCATCCATTTCACCATCACCTAAGAACGCATATACACGTTGGTTTTTAGTGTCTTTTAAGCCACGACCATCTAAGTACTTTAAGAAACGCGCTTGGTAAATTGAAGAAATTGGACCTAAACCCATAGATACCGTTGGGAACTGCCAAAACTCAGGCATTAATTTAGGGTGAGGGTAAGAAGGTAGGCCTTTGCCATCTACTTCCTGGCGAAAATTATCAAGCTGTTCAGCACTTAAACGCCCTTCAACAAATGCACGCGCATAAATGCCCGGAGAAATATGACCTTGATAGTAGACTAAGTCGCCGCCATCAACATCATTTGGCGCTTTAAAGAAGTGGTTAAAGCACACCTCATAAAATGCTGCAGACGACTGGTAAGACGCCATATGGCCGCCTAAGTCGAGATCTTTTTTCGATGCACGCAATACAATCATAATCGCGTTCCAGCGAATAATTGAACGAATACGGCGCTCAAGATTTACATCACCAGGGTAGGCAGGTTCTTGATCAACCGGAATCGTATTAACGTAGTTTGTGTTAATGCCTGTTGGCATATCAACACCGTCTAAACGGGCTTGCTCTAACACTTGCTCAAGTAAAAACTGAGCTCGTTCAACACCTTCTTCGCGCACAACCGATTCAAGAGCTTGTAACCACTCTTGTGTTTCTAGCGCGTCTACGTCAATTTTATTGACTTCAGACATATGGAGGTTTCCTTATGTTTAAAATACTAATTTTATGTATTGAATACTTCACTGTTAACTCAAGTTAACAGTAAATGTACTTGCTTAATTTTGTTTGGTGCGTCTTAAACTACGTTCAATTCGCGAATGCTCTTTACCCGCTTCAAGCAATGCTTCTTCAATATAGGCTAAATGCGCATTACTCGCTAAGCGAGCTTGTTCAGGATTACCGTCAATCACTGCATCCATTAATAAACGCCTGTGCTCAGCTAATTGGCTGCTTATATCTGACTTTTTAAGTAACACCGTTAAATTTTGTAAAACATTCTGCTCAAGTAAGCTTTGCATCCCTCTTACTAAGTGCAGTAACACTACGTTATGAGACGCCTCAGCGATGCAAAAATGAAAGTCATTAATAGCTTTGGCTTTTTGCTTTAATTCATCTTTAGCTAATGCAATCTGCTCAAAGCTCTGTTTTACTTTTGCAAAATCGTTGCTTGTTCCGCGAAGTGCTGCGTAATAAGCCGCAATTCCCTCTAGCGCATGACGAAATTCTAATAAATCAAATTGCGATTCGGGGTGTTTACTGATCAAATCAAACAACGGATCAGTCAGCCCCTCTTCCAATTGATTTTTTACATACGTTCCACCACCTTGACGACGGGTTACGAGCCCTTTTGCCTCAAGCTTTTGAATGGCTTCACGCAACGACGGACGCGACACTTCAAATTGCTTAGCGAGTTCACGCTCCGGTGGTAACTTTTCTCCTGGTGCTAACGACCCCTCAAGAATCATGTTCTCAAGTTGTTGTAAAATAACATCAGATAATTTTGCCGCTTTAATTTTTAAAGACATCAATCAACGTCCGCGTTGTATAAGTGCTAGCAGCCCATTAAATAAGGCTTTTAACTGAATGACCTGACCAAAAGGTAAATTGGTCATACCAAATTTTGCCATACGTTATCAAAAACCGTAATTACTGTCAATTTACAGCAGTTTTAAAGCCCTAAGGCCAGCGTAACGTAATTTAAACAAAGTTCAAATAATACACAGATCACAGAGGGTAAAGAAAGGTTAATAAGATGAAAAACAAATGGTCAGACCAGCTAACTTTGATTTTTGGGGTTCGGGGTTCGGGGTTCGGGGTTCGGGGTTCGGGGTTCGGGGTTCGGGGTTCGGGGTTCGGGGTTCGGGGTTCGGGGTTCGGGGTTCGGGGTTCGGGGTTCGGGGTTCGGGGTTCGGGGTTCGGGGTTCGGCAGTAGGATAAAACATAGCACCTAATATAAACATACTTTTATATTGTAAGTGAGAATTTACCTCGCGCATGTTTAGGGTCTAGGCTCTAGGTTAAAGGTCAAAGGTTTTAAGCCCGTTCCCCGTTGCTCGTAGCCCGCCAACACCAAACTAAACACAGTGCTTGGCTTAATTTCTACCTAACACCTATGACCTAACCCCTAGTCTTTAACTTAAACCACCAAATAAAGTCATTAAGGCAATTAACACTAAGTAAAAAAGTACATTACGCTTGACCAGTTTGATCATGCAGGTGGCTTCAAAGGTGCAGCCGTAATAGCGCTTTTCAACTTGTTCGGCGGCCAATGCCGTATAGGTAACAACCTTGCGGTTAGGGCTTGAAAAGTCAAATACGTAGCGCAGCCAGCAACTAGTGCCTTTGTTAAAGTTACCAATCACTAAATAACCAAAGCTAGTAATGCGTGCTGGTAACCAGTCTAGCCAAAACAGCAAGCGGTGAATGAGCTTAAAGTGCTTGGCAATGACTTCATCACGGTTATCACTCACTAAGTCAGCAAAGGTACGTACTAATGCATAAAAAACAGCACCGGCAACACCCAATATTACAAACCAAAATATAACCGCACAATAAAACCGGAAATTAACCCACGCTAATGTTTGGCCTAAGGTTTCACCACCTTGCTGCTCCTCTGTGCGCTTTTGCCCCAATTGCAAAGCATATAAAGTGGCGGCAGTTTGGTCACCTCGAGTTAATGCATTGAGGTACGACTTATATAAGGCACGCTGTTTAGCACAACCGAAGCACACCAATAACACCGCTACATTAAAAACCAGCTGCCACAATGCAAAATCAGATAAAAAAACAAACAAGCAACCGCAATCACCGGCAGCAATAACCAAATTAAAAACCCAGTAGCCGTGCCAAATAAACCTTTATTCGTTAATAAATTAACACTGCGATTTAAGTAGCTGTTGGCATAATGGCTTATTTGCCAATGCGCAGAGCGAGCACCTAAACGCTCAAGTATCAGTGCTATTATTATTGAAACCAAAATCATGTAGTTACTCGCTTAATTTAGGGTCTGTTGACCTTTGCGGATTATAATTTGTTCAAACTAGGGGCGATTTAATCGCGGTGCGAGGTTTGTAACCTAGTGGGCTAAGTCAAAACCGAGCAACAAAGAGTAAATCGTCCCTAGGCAGAACCCGAAGGGCAGCGCCTGTTTGGCATTGATGCTACGTTATCGCCTATTTATGGGGAATAACCACACCACATAGGCGCTGCCTTGCCTAAATACCAAACAGACTGCTGCAAATTTAACCTTGAAAGGTCAACAGACCCTAGTTATTTAATTAGGTTAAAAAACTTACGCCAGTTAAAACTCGCTCCGGGGTCAGTTTTTCGCCCAGGGGCAATATCGCAATGCCCTACTATATTACTGGCTGTTATTTTTGGGTAGCGCTGCATTATAGCTTGCGCCAATGTGGCTAAACTTTGATATTGCGCATCGGTATAATTAGTTGTATCTGTGCCTTCAAGCTCTATACCTATACTAAAATCATTACAATTTTGTTGCCCAGTAAAGTAGGAACGCCCTGCGTGCCATGCGCGTTTTTCAAAAGGCACATATTGTATAACTTCGCCGCAGCGCTTAATAAAACAATGCGCTGATACCCTAAGCCCTTCTAGGTCACTAAAGCTAGAATGTGCATTGCAATCAATATTCCCCATAAATAAATCATCAACGTAGGGGGTGTTAAACTCCCCTGCTGGTAATGAAATATTATGAATAACTAGCAGCGAAATATCGCAGTGAGCAGGTCGCTCGTCAAAGTGGCTACACGCCCGCTGGCTAATATTATTTATAACGCCTAAAGAATCTATTTTCATACTATTTGATTTAAACTTATATGCCCGATGTCAAATGCTCTTTGAGTAAAATGGTAGGGATTGGTGTCAAGTCCGTTGCCCGTTGCCCGTTGCCCGTTGCCCGTTGCCCGTTGCCCGTTGCCCGTTGCCGAAAAATTTAAAACACTATTGTAAATATATTCAACACAGTGTTTGCTCAAAATAGCTGCTTGAGATAGATTTATTATCTAGAGCTCAGGTTAATCAACCAAAATTGATGTATATCAAGATGCTAATAGATTTAACCACATAAAGATAGCGTAATACCAAACGATAAAATATGATTAGCGCGTTAATTTTTAGTTTAGTTGTTAGCGGCTTCTAATTAGTAATTAAACAGAGTAAAATTTAGTTAATTTATTATCTACTATGAGCTTTTTCATGTCTATTTCGCATATCCTAATTAGCCAACTTGTTACTTTAGCACTGGATGAAGACCTAAATAACCAAAGCGCAGAACAAGGCGATATTACCGCACAGCTTATTCCTCAAGCAGAGCAAGCCAATGCGAAAGTGATCTCCCGTGAAGACTGCATTTTTTGTGGTAAAGACCTAATCATTGAAGTATTCAAACAAGTCGACCCAAGTGTAGTTGTAAATATATGCGTGAACGACGGCGACTTTGTGAGTGCCAATAGCACCCTATTTACTGCATCAGGCTCTGCACGCGCTATTTTAACGGCTGAGCGAACAGCACTTAATTTTGTACAAACGCTTTCAGGCACAGCCACCACCACCGCGCATTATGTAAAAGAGCTAAGTGGCACTAGCACGCAACTACTCGATACCCGTAAAACCATTCCGGGGCTAAGAGCATTGCAAAAATATGCTGTTAAGTGTGGCGGCGGTGCAAACCACCGAATTGGATTGTTTGATGCGTTTTTAATTAAAGAAAACCACATAGCAGCCTGCGGAGGAATTAATAACGCCGTAGCTCAAGCTAAGCTAAATCATGCCGATAAACCTATAGAGGTTGAGGTTGAATCGTTTGATGAGCTAGAGCAAGCCATTGGCGCAGGCGCTGACATTATAATGCTAGATAATTTTAATCCTGAGCAAATACGCCAAGCGGTTACCATTACAAATAAGCGCGCTAAGTTAGAAGTATCAGGTAATATGACCTTAGAAACGCTAAAAGCCTACTCACAAGCTGGGGTCGACTTTATCTCAAGTGGTGCGCTTACAAAAAATTTACAATCAATCGATTTATCGATGCGATTTGAATAAATAATGTAAAAACTATTTATAGTTTCTTGCGCTAATTGATTGACAGCTTTTAAAAAGAGCATTAAATAATCCTAAAGGACTATTTGTAACAAGTTATTAAATAAAGGCGTTTTTTATAAAGTTTTTAAATACAAAAGCGCAATAAACAGTGTTAGACTCATTCATATTGACTAGTTTTAAATACTTAATTAGTTAAAAAGAATGGAGAAGCATTTGTAAGGGACAGAATAAAAATAAACGACAAGGTTTATTTTTATAATTAACTTGTAACTTACGCGGGTTATAACTAACTTTTAATGGTTGGGTTTATACTCAAATAAGGGACGAGAAACGAATAACCGCCATGCTGTGCGTTACTTTTGGGTCATTGCTTTGAGGTCATTACTTTAAGGTAATAACTTTAAAATAGTGACTACCAATAGTGCTGAAATGCCACTTGGCAAAGATGATTTTATTTTTTGTAGTAACAGGTTAAGTAAACAACATAAGTTATATTTATAATTTATACCCGTTTGGCTTACCACAACATTATCCTTTAGGAGAGGAAACATGCAAACAATGACACAACAAAACCAAAAGGGTTTCACCCTAATTGAATTAATGATTGTAGTAGCAATCATCGGTATTTTAGCAGCAGTTGCATTGCCTGCTTATCAAAATTATACAGCTAAGTCTCAGGTTACAGCATGTTTAGCGGAAATTTCACCGGGTAAAACTGCATTCGAAATTAAAATGAATGAAGGTACGGCGTCTGCAAGTATGACAACTGCAGAAATGGGTATAAATAACAAAGCTTGCTCTGGAACAGTAATCACATCTACACCAGCCGATGGTTCTGGTTCAATCGTTGGAACTGTTGATGGTGGACCTGCTGTAAATGGCAAAAAGGTAACACTATCTCGTTCAACAGAAGGAGCTTGGACTTGTTCAACAGATGCGGATGCAGAGCACAAACCAACCGGTTGTGATGGTACTGCTAGTACTGGTACTGGTACTGGTACTGGTGGATAATAGCAGAACACAGAAGAAAAAATTAAGCGCTCTTTTGAGCGCTTTTTTCTTCACAGTAAGTTATGCTTTAATAAACAGTTGGAAGTAATATTTGTGGCAAAAAAGCAAGAAGACAGAGGCTTAGATACCTTCCAATGGGTGGGTGTTAGTGCTCGAGGGAAAAAGCTTGAAGGTGAATTATCTGGCTCAAGCATAGCTTTAGTTAAGGCACAATTACGCAAACAAGGTATTACCCCCTCAAAAGTAAAACGTAAAGCCAAGCCCTTGTTTGGCTTGCAAAGCGTGAAAAAAATCACCCCTAAAGATATTGCTTTAGTTACTCGACAAATTGCTACTATGTTAATGGCGGGTGTACCGCTGATACAATCCATTGAAATGATAGGCTCAGGCTCCACCAATAAAAGCGTGAGTAAGCTCATGAGTGCTATTGGCGATGAAGTAAAAGCGGGGTTACCGCTTTCTAACGCACTTAGGAAATACCCTCGTTATTTTGATGATTTATATTGCGATTTAGTAGCCTCAGGCGAACAGTCGGGCTCGCTTGATAAAATATTTGACCGCGTTGCGCTTTATAAAGAAAAGTCAGAAGCACTTAAATCAAAAATTAAAAAAGCCATGTTTTATCCAGCAGCAGTGTTAGTTGTGGCGTTCGTTGTTACCTCAATATTGCTGATATTTGTAGTACCGCAATTTCAAGATATCTTTTCTGGCTTTGGTGCCGAACTGCCAGCCTTTACCTTATTTGTGATTGGCATTTCAGAATTTATGCAAGCAAATTGGTGGATAGCCCTCATTGGCGTTGTGGCATTTGGTTATATATTTAAAGAAGCACATTTAAGAAGTTTAAAACTGCGTGATGCCACCGACCGTGCCATACTTAAACTCCCTGTTGTCGGCATGATTTTAAATAAAGCTGCCGTGGCACGTTATGCCCGTACTTTATCGACTACTTTTGCTGCGGGTGTACCATTGGTGGATGCTTTGGATTCTGCAGCTGGTGCCTCAGGCAACGCAGTTTACCGTTATGCTATTTTAGAAATAAAAGCCGAGGTAAGCTCAGGCAACCAAATGAACTGGGCGATGCGTAACTCTAAAATATTCCCCGATATGGTAATACAAATGGTTGCCATTGGTGAGGAGTCAGGATCGCTTGATGGCATGCTGGCTAAAGTTGCCACTATTTATGAGCAAGAAGTGGATGACGCAGTAGATGGCTTATCTAGCTTACTTGAGCCATTAATCATGGCGGTGTTAGGCGTATTAGTTGGCGGCTTAATTGTGGCCATGTACTTACCTATATTCCAACTAGGTTCAGTTATTTAGCTTCGAGTTTCTAGGCCCGTTGCCCGCAACTAAAGTGCGCGGCATAAAGCCCCGCCTACAGAACAATTAAAACGGCGGTAGTTCCCTACAACTCGCGCCCGTAACCTTAACTACCTCTAAAAGCGAAGCGTCTCTTAACCTCTTTGTGAATAATGGCCTTGCGCGGCATAAAGCCCCGCCTACAGAATAATTAAAACGGGGTGGTTCCCTGCAACTCGCGCCCGTTACCCGTAACCTTAAATACCTCTAAAAACGAAGCGTCTCTTAACCTCTTTGTGAATAATGGCCTTGCGCGGCATAAAGCCCCGCCTACAGAATAATTAAAACGGGGTGGTTCCCTGCAACTTGCCGCCCGTTACCCGTAACCTTAACGACCTCTAAAAGCGAAGCGTCTCTTAACCTCTTTGTGAATAATAGCCCTGCGCGGCATAAAGCCCCGCCTACAGAACAATTAAAACGCGGGGGCCCCGCATCTCGTTGCCCGTTGCCCGAGCCTTTAACCTTTAACCTTGAACCTTGAACCTTGAACCTTGAACCTTGAACCTTGAACCTCGAACCTCGAACCTCGAACCTAACTTTGCACTTATATAAAACCACTGTATTATCAACACAGAATTTAGTTTTAGGTAAAATAAATGCAAAGTATTTTTATTGATATCAGCAACGCGATGCAGGCTAACTTATGGTTTTATTTGACCACGATTGGCCTTGTGAGTGTATGTATTGGTAGCTTTTTAAATGTGGTGATATATCGCTTGCCACTGATGATGCAAAAAGAATGGCAAACTGAATGCCGCTTATTATTAGCCGATGAACTAACCAGCCCAAAGGCTGAACAGACCACTTCACAAACTACTGGCACGTTTAATTTAGTTAAGCCCAACTCATGTTGTCCTAAGTGCAAAGCAGCCATTAAACCATGGCAAAACATTCCTATATTTAGTTGGTTATTTTTAAAAGGTAAATGCGCAACCTGTGATAACCCAATATCAGTGCGTTACCCAACCGTTGAAGCCATTACCGCTATTTTGAGCCTAGTTGTTGCTTACACTTTTGGCGCAACTGAGCAGGCTTTATTGTACATTGTAGTGACTTGGGCATTGGTAGCACTGACTTTTATTGATATTGATCACATGCTACTGCCAGATCAGCTTACTTTGCCGCTTTTATGGCTGGCGTTAATCGCCTCAGTTATGGGTTATACCATAGCCCCTAGCGATGCCATTATTGGTGCAGCATGTGGTTATTTAAGCTTGTGGAGTGTGTTTTGGCTGTTTAAGCTAATTACTGGCAAAGAAGGTATGGGTTATGGCGACTTTAAATTACTGGCGGTATTTGGCGCACTGCTGGGTTGGCAATCATTATTGACCATTATTTTACTCTCAAGCGTAGTTGGCGCTGTTATTGGCGTTGCCCTACTGAGTATTCAAGGTAAAGACAAAGCAACGCCTATTCCTTTTGGTCCTTATTTAGCAATAGCCGGTTGGATAACTATGCTGTGGGGTACACAACTACAAAACAGCTATTTTAATTTTATTGGTTACTAACTATGAGTAATACACAACACCATAAAAATAACTGGGTGCTGGGCCTAACCGGTGGGATTGGCTGTGGTAAAACCGCAGTTAGCGATATGTTGGCAGAGCTAGGCATTACTATTGTTGATGCTGATATTGTAGCTCGCCAAGTGGTTGAACCTGGCTCAGAAGGGCTTAATGCCATTATTAAGCATTTTGGCTCTGACATACTCGATGAACATGGCGCATTAAACCGTAGCGAGCTAAGAGCACGTATTTTTAGTAACCTTGAGCAAAAAACATGGCTCAATAAGCTGTTGCATCCTTTAATACGCACTAAACTGCTCACTGACTTAAAAAACGCGCAAAGCGACTATGTGGTTTTAGTTGCCCCGTTATTATTTGAAAATGAGCTTGATCGCTACTGTAATCGTACTTTACTAATTGATGTACCAGTAGAAATACAAATTACCCGCACCACAAAACGTGACAATATTAGCTCTGAACAAGCAAAACAAATTATTGACGCACAGATATCTCGTGAGCATAAACAACAAAAAGCGGATGATATTTTAAATAATAACCGCGATTTAAACGATGTAAAACAAGACTTACTTAAGCTACATAGTTATTATTTACAGCAAGCAAAGTCTACAATATAGAGTGACTGACCCAATCACAGCGCAATAAACTGATATTTTTTATCGGTAAATTATCTGCTGCATTGGTACGATTAATGTATTCCTTTCTTTTTTCTGATAAATTGCTGAGTAAAGAAGGATTAAATCAGGTGCGCAATGAATATTAACTCACCGTTACTAAGAAAATTTATTACCCTCGGCCGTGTCGATACCGATACCGTAAAAGCCAGGCAGCAAGACTTTGCGTCAACCGCAGAACTTATTTCTAAATGCGGAAAAATAGATAGCAACGATTTAGCTGAGCAATGTATTGATTTGTTTAGAGTGCCTTTTTTTGATTTAAAAGACTTTAATGTTGCACAAATTCCAGCAGAGCTGGTTAAAGAAAAGCTAATTCGCAAGCACCATATTTTACCTTTGGTACAAAAAGGCAGAAAAGTATATATTGCCGCCTCAGATCCTACCGATTATGGTGCCTTTGAAAACTTTGAATTTAGCACCGGTTTATCGTGTGAAGTGGTGGTGGTTGACTACCTACAGCTTGACCATAAAATTGAGCAACTATTGGATGCTGCAGGTAGCTTAAATTTAAGTGAGGATGAATTTAAAGAGTTTGCTGAACTAGATTCTGAGCCACAAAAAGACCATACGCCAAAAGACGATGACAAAGACGACGCCCCTATTATTGTTTACATTAATAAAATTTTAATGGACGCAATAAAAAAAGGCGCCTCAGACTTACACTTTGAACCTTATGAACATAAATACCGTATTCGCTTTCGCATCGACGGAATTTTACATGAGGTAGCCAGCCCGCCAAACACCTTGGCCAGTAAGCTATCTGCCCGTATAAAAGTTATGTCGCGCCTTGATATCGCTGAAAAACGTAAGCCACAAGATGGCCGTATAAAACTCAAAGTGACAGAACGTAAAAGTATTGATTTTCGTGTTAGTACCATGCCTACCTTATGGGGCGAAAAAATTGTAATGCGTATCCTCGATTCATCAAGTGCCATGTTAGGTATTGATGTATTAGGTTATGAACCTGAGCAGAAAAAACTCTACCTCGATGCATTAGAGCAACCACAGGGGATGATTTTAGTTACCGGCCCAACTGGCTCAGGTAAAACCGTCTCCCTGTATACGGGTTTAAATATACTCAATCAGCCAGAGCGAAACATCAGTACCGCCGAAGATCCGGTAGAAATTAACCTCGAAGGGGTTAATCAGGTACAAATAAACATTAAAGCCGACATGACCTTTGCTAATGCTTTACGAGCGTTCTTACGTCAAGATCCCGATGTAGTAATGGTAGGTGAAATACGAGATTTAGAAACCGCTGAAATATCAATAAAAGCGGCGCAAACCGGTCACTTAGTACTATCAACGCTACATACTAACTCTGCACCTGAAACCATAACTCGTTTGTTAAACATGGGCGTACCCGCGTATAATGTGGCCAGTTCAATTAGCTTAATAATCGCTCAGCGATTAGCGCGCCGATTATGCTCTAAATGTAAAACGCCAGAGCAATTACCGCGTGAAGAACTTATTCGCCAAGGCTTTAGTGAACAACAAATACAGGATATGGTTTTGTATGCCCCTAAAGGCTGTGAAAGCTGTACTGAGGGCTATAAAGGCCGTGTTGGTATTTACGAGGTTATGAAAATCACCCCCGAAATAGCGCAAATTATAATGCGTGGTGGTAACTCATTAGAAATTGCTGAGGTATCACTTAAAGCAGGGTATAACAATTTACGTTTATCGGGTATTCGTAAAGCAGCAGAGGGTGTGACCTCGCTGGCTGAGATAAACCGCGTTACTAGTTTTTAAATAAAATGCTTAGTTGCTGAACGATAAATTGAGCAGCCAAGCCTATATTAATTTGAGAGTAAATTATGCCAACTATGGTTAACTGCCCAACCTGCAAAGTAAAAGTAGAATGGTCAGCACAAAGTCCGCACCGCCCTTTTTGCTCAAAGCGTTGCCAACTTATTGACTTAGGAGAGTGGTCGTTTGAAAATAATAAAATTTCAGCACCCATCACCTCTGCAGATGAATTCAATCAAGACATGATTGAAGACATTGAAGCAATGATGGCAAAAAATGAAGATGACTTTTTTAAATAATCACTCGTGTAATATAAAAAAGCCAGCATTTAGCTGGCTTTTTGCTTTGTGTTAAAACGCTATGCTTTATGTTTGCGGTGCTTTTTGGTCATTCGCTGCTGAATTTTAGCTAACTTCTCTTTTTGCTCAGCGTTAAGTAGTTGCATTACTTGATGCTGGGTTTTTAATTTAATTAACCCCAATTGCTGTTTCTTATCTTGGCGTGCAGTTAATAACTCTTTTGCTGCATTTTCGTCAAAATTTGGCGCTGACAATAACGCATCCATTTGCGCTTTATAGGTTTGGCGCTGTGCCTTACGCGCGTCTTTGTCTTGGCTTCTTAGCGCTTTAATTTGCGTTTTTTGCGCTGTAAAAATCGCTTTTAGTTGTGTTTGTTGCTCTTGCGTAAGCGCTAGTTTATCAGCTGCCCGCTCAGAAAGTAGAAAGCGCGCTTGAGAGTGACCTTGTTTATAGCCATCGCCTTTTGCAAATACGCTGCCCGTACTGAGCGTTGCCGCTGTTAAACCGCAAATGAGTACTAATTTTGATAACGTGTTTACTTTAGTCATAATCATCACCTTAATATTGGATTGGTTGTTGGCTGCTAACCAGTATGTTCACTATAACTGGTTCAATGCAAAGTAACGCAAAGCAGTGTAAAGGTTATGTAAAGACTAACTTTTGATGAATTTAGCGCGTAAAATAAAACCATAAACAGCGCGTAAGGCTTTATATATGAAACTATTAATGATTGATGATGACACCGGTTTATGCGAATTATTAAGCGAATACCTAAGTGCACAAGGCTTTAGCATTCAAACCGCACATGATGGTCAACAAGGCTTAGAACTTGCCTTGCAAAACGATTACGCGCTTATATTACTAGACGTTATGTTGCCCTCTATAGATGGCTTTGAAGTACTGAAACAACTCAGGCAAAGTAAATTAACACCGGTGATTATGCTGACCGCTAAAGGAGAAGACTTTGACCGTATTTTTGGTTTAGAACTCGGCGCTGACGACTACATACCAAAGCCGTTTAATCACAGAGAACTACTAGCCCGCGTAAAAGCAATTACTCGCCGCATTGAACATATAAATAGTGTAAGCAATAACACTAATAAAAAGCTCTCTTTAAACGGTATTACTATTAATTTTGCTGCGCGAGAGGCCAGTATTAATAACAGCCCTCTCACACTAACGGGCACCGAATACGAAATACTCGCTTTATTGATAAAACACGCACCTGATGTAATTAGTAAAGAGCAAATAAGCGAAGATGTATTAGGCAGACGCTTAGCATCTTTTGACCGCTCTATAGATATGCATGTGAGTAATATTCGTAAAAAAATAGCCGAGCATATTGAGGGCGATAAAATTAAAACAATGAGAGGAGCGGGATATGCCTTCATCCAAGGAGAATAAAGCTCTGCGCTTTAGTTGGCTACGCCACCCACGACATTATTTGTTTTTTAAAGTGTTTACGTGGTTTTGGCTAACCATAATTGGTACTTTTACAGCGCTCTTTTTCTTGAGTAATATTTCACTAATAAACGCCATTAGCCATGATCCACTACAAGGGCCGATGCAAAAAAACCTAGAATATTTGGCACGAGGTATCGAGCGTAGCGCACATAAACACAAGCGCTCTATTAATGACATTATTACTCATCCGCGTTTAACTAAACGTAAGCTGCTTTATTTAAATTCACAAAATAGCGATGAAGTGTTGATCAGTAAAAATATTGAGAGCAATATTGATTTAAGTTTACTTAACTTTAGTAAGGGCATGTCGCCACAGGTTATTTTTACTGAATATTACCAAGCTTTTGGCCCTGTACGCATTCGGGTTCCTGAAGGGGAATTTGAGTTATATGAAATCGATATCAATCAGCAACGACCACTCTTTATTCGCTTAAGATTATTACCCGTTTGGTTAAAAATTACCATGGCAATTATTGCCTCGCTTACATTAAGTTTTTTATTTAGTCGTAACTTAATTGCCCCTATAAATAGCTTAAAACAAGCAGCAATCAAGCTCTCAAACGGCGATTTAAGTGCGCGTGCGGCGATAAATAGTCAGCGAAAAGATGAGCTTGGAGTTTTAGGGCGCGACTTTAACCGTATGGCTGATCAACTTGAGCAGCTACTTAGCGCTCAAAAGCGTTTATTAGCCGATATATCCCATGAATTACGCTCCCCGCTAACCCGTTTAAAAATGGCTACAGGGCTGGCACAAATGCAGGCAAGTGAGGCAAACCAATCTTATTTGTTGCGTATTGAAAAAGAAGCTAACCAACTGGATAAAATGATAGCCGACGTATTGCAGGTATCGCGCTTAGAAGCCAATAGCCAACCTTTATCACTGCAAATACAGTCGCTGCAAGTGATTGTTGACCATGTGATTAACGATGCTCAGTTTGAAGCAAAACAGCACAATAAAATCTTACTTGTACACGGTAATGTTGAGGCAAATATAAAGTGCGACGAAATGTTGATTGCCAGTGCCTTAGAGAACATTCTGCGTAACGCCATTAAATATGCACAACATACTATTAGTATTAGCTTAAAACACAGTGATACCATATACATACAAATATGTGATGACGGCCCAGGCGTACCTAAGGCGCAACTTGATAAGTTGTGTGAACCATTTTTTAGGCAATCAGATGCCCGCGACCGCCACAGTGGGGGGACAGGGTTAGGGTTAGCCATTGCAAAAAATGCGGTAATAGCGCATGGCGGAAATTTAGCTTTATCAAACAAAGACGCTGGCGGATTATGCGTTGAAGTAAGCTTACCAATACAAAAGAGAGACCATGTTTTATAGCACTGAAAGCGAGCTTGAAAATAACCTGTCTGCAATTACTGAGTTTTATACTAATACGCTTAAAAAAGCGTATTTAAACACAGCAGCTGGGGAATTATTTTATGCTTATGCCAAGCCTAAAAATGCTCATACAGCCATTGTTATTAGTTCAGGGCGCATTGAAGGACTTGATAAATACAAAGAGCTACTTTGGGAGCTTTATTGTAATAATTTTGCTGTGTTTATTGTTGATCACCAAGGCCAAGGTCGCTCTTATCGGTTATTAAAAAACCCCCACAAAGGCTACGTAAAACAATTTGAAGATTACAGTCACGATCTTAACCAGTTTAATGAAAAAGTGGTGCAGCAACACTGGCAAGGTAAAAAACTACTACTTAGCCATTCAATGGGCGGCGCCATTGCGTTTGATTACTTAGCACGTTATTCACATGATTTTAGTGGAGCGTTTTTATCGGCGCCCATGTTTGATATTTATACCAAAGGAATACCCAAACCAATTGCACATTTTATCGCTGCGAGTGCGTCATTATTTGGTTTCTCAGGATGTTATGCACTAGGGCAAAGCGATTATTCAGCTGAAGAGTTTGCGCTTAATACTTTAACCAGTAGTCAAATACGTTACGAGCAATTTAGGACAACTTATCAGCAAACCCCACTGTTACAATTAGGTGGTGTGACTTATGGTTGGCTGCATACCGTTTTTTCGTTCATTAAAGCACTCGACAAACTATCTATAACCACCCCACTATTTATAGCCAGCGCAGAAAATGATGAAGTGGTTGATAATCAAGCCCAACATAAGCTCGCAAGTAGGCATAAAAATACGCTAATCAAGCAGTTTAAAGGAGCTAAGCACGAGCTGTTTTTTGAACGTGATGATATCCGCCAATCACTGCTAACTAGCCTGTATAAATTTTGCGAGTCTGTAGGTTAACTACTCAGTGACAGTGGATCTAAGTGAATCAATATATCCACTTGTGATTCAAACTGCTGAGTGATCATGGCTTCTACTTCATCTGCTACTTTATGGGCACGAATAAGTGGTAAATTGTCATCAAGCTCTAAATGCAGCTGAATAAACTTAACTTTACCGCCTTGCCGAGTACGAATACCATGCACCCCATAAACGTCATTATGGTTACGGGCTATTTCAAAAATACTTTGCTTTTCTTCATCTGGTAGCTCTTTATCCATTAAGTGTGAGGCACTTTCGGTTGCTATATCCCAGCTGTTATAAAGTAAATATCCTGCCACACCTATGGCAAACAAAGGGTCAGCATACAGCACCCCATAATAAGCAAGTAAAATAGCAAGTAGCACCGCAGCGTTTAAAATTAAATCGCCTTTGTAGTGTACAGAATCTGCTTTTATAGCGATTGATTCTGTATGCTTTACGACTTTATTTTGCACATACACAATCACTAATGTACACACTATGGCAAAAATACTCACCCATACACCTAATAATGAATGTGTCAGCTCTACGGGGTTAATGAGACGCTCAATACCATGAAACGCCAATAAACAACCCGAGCCTGCAATAAAAGCAGCTTGCCCTAACCCTGCAAGCGCCTCTGCTTTACCGTGGCCAAATCGGTGGTCGTCATCCGCAGGACGCAGCGCGTACGATAAAACCAAAAAGCTCATTAGCGTTGCTGTGATATCCATTAATGAGTCGGTTAATGAGCCGAGCATTGATGCCGAACCCGACGCTAGCCAGGCCCATGCCTTGGTCGCAATCATTAGGCTGACCATAACCATGGTCACTATACTAGAGGCCTTAACCCAAAATTCATAACTGCGATTATGCACGTATCTTTCCGCTGTAAGCTGTATTTAATGTTTTCAGTATATCATTTTTTATTCATTGTTCGTGTATACTGAGCCCGTCAAATTAAAGATTTTATAGGGCTTATTGTGCTGGATATTGTTTTATACCAACCTGAAATTCCGCCTAACACCGGGAATATCATTCGTTTATGTGCCAATACAGGCTTTGCACTGCATTTAATTGAACCATTGGGGTTTGAGTGGGATGACAAACGTGTAAAACGCGCTGGCCTTGATTATCACGAATTTAGCCATGTGCAACGCCATGCTTCATTTGAAGCTTACTTAGAAAAGTGCCAGCCTAAAAAAGTGTATGCGTGCACCACCAAAGGCAGTCAATTTCACCATCAAGCACAATATGAAGCGGGTGACTGCTTAGTATTTGGCCCTGAGACTCGAGGTTTGCCTGATGAAATGATCCAAGCATTACCCAATGAGCAACGCGTTCGTATTCCTATGCAAGCCGATAGTCGCAGTATGAATCTATCTAATGCAGTAGCTGTGTTTGTGTATGAATCTTGGCGCCAACTTGGTTTTCCTAACGCCCAATAAATTAAACTGGCGTTTAAATTTAGTAACTTTAAGCGCCATTAAGCATTAGTGGTCTGTTGACCTTTTAAGGTTGAATTTGCAGCAGCCTGTTTAGTATTTAGGCAAGGCAGAGCCTATGTGGTATGGTTTTTCCCCATAAATAGGCGATAACGCAGCATCAATACCAAACAGGCGCTGCCCAAAGGGTTCTGCCTAGGGGCGATTTACTCTTTTTTGCTCGGTTTTTACTTATTCTTACATGGATGTAAGCCAGTAGAATAACGCAGGAGCAGTTATCGAGCCCACTAGGTTACAAACCTCGCGCCGCGATTAAACCGCTCCTAGTTTGAACAAATTTTAATCCACAAAGGTCAACAGACCCTTATCACTGACTATTTTTCAAAATCTATAAACTTGTACTAAGCTAATGATAATATTTCTTTTTAAAACGTTAAATTATGAAAAAATTATTACTTAGCTCATTCCTACTTTGCTCAACTTCATCACTTGCAGCGACTTCGGCAACAGTAACTGTTGTTTCTGATTATTTATTCAATGGTGTTAGCCAAACTCAAGAGGACCCCGCCCTACAGGCTAGCTTTGACTGGGCTGGAGACACTGGTTTTTATGCTGGCGTTTGGGGATCAAATGTCGACTTTGGAGAAGGTACAGATATAGAAGCAGACGGTTATTTAGGTTATTTTACTAGCCTAAACGATTCTATAAACCTTGACGTAGGCATAGCTCAATACACCTACCATGGCGAGGACTTTAGCTCAGACTATAACTATGCTGAAGCGTACGCTAAGTTCAATTATGGCAATACTAATCTAAACTTCTGGCATGCATGGGATTACTTTGGTACGGGTGCTGGCCACAGCATTGTAATGATCACGCACAACTTTCCCATTAATGATGCTTTTTCGATTGATATAGGTGCCGACTACTCACTCAGCCATGATGACGACAAATGGCAGTGGGAAGCTGATGATGATAACTATATTCATTGGCGTGTTGGTGCTAATTACACTATCAACGACTGGAACTTATCGGCCAGCTATGAAGACACAGACTTAGACACCTATGGTGACTCGACTATACTTCTTTCAGTATCAAGAACATTTAACTTTTAAGGTTACGCTATGAAAACATTATTACTATTAATATTATTAGGTTTTTCAAACTTGGTCTGTGCCGATACCGTTTACTTAACGTCATTAGCTTGGCCGCCTTATGCTGATAAATCACTTGATCAACAAGGTGCATCTGTTGCTGTAGCAAAAGCCGCATTTAAAGCTGAAGGGCACGAGCTTGTTGTAGACTTTTTCCCATGGTCTCGCGCAGTTAATTCTGCAGCTCAAGCAAATTCAAAGTATGTTGGTTATTTTCCTGAGTATATGCATGACACGTCTGATTTTGTATTTTCAAATCCAACAGGTACAGGTCCACTTGGGTTAGTACAAAACAATGTAAAACCTATCACTTTCTCTACTACCAGTGATTTAGCTGGTAAGCGTATAGGTGTGGTGCAAGATTATGTAAATACTAAAGAGCTTGACGATATGATTGCCGCGGGTTCGATAAAGGGTGATGCAGTCCCCTCCGATGTACTAAATATCAAAAAAGTTGCAGCTGGTAGAATTGATGCAGCAGTTATTGATGCCAATGTGCTTAATTATTTACTAAGTACTGATAAATCACTGGCAAGCATGAAAAGTAAAGTATCAATGAATGAAACATTACTTGAAGATAAAAGCCTTTATATTGCATTTAGAAACGATGCCGAAGGAAAAAAATGGTAACAAATCTACAACTCAGGGTTAGAGAAGATAGATGTTAATGCAATAATGTCAAACTACTTAAAGTAAGGACATCCTTTGACCCGTTCAATTTTATTTAGGCTTGTAGTTACCACGTTGAGCGCTATGATATTGGTGCTGTTGTGCTTTGGAATTTATGATTATACCACCCAAAGTAAGCAACTAAAGCAAAAACTTGATACTGAGATTAGCCTAGCTAAAGAACGTATTGGTTTATCGTTACCCAATGCAATGTGGAACTTTCAAGACGAGCTCGCAAATAAGTTAATAAAAGCTGAAGTAGCTTCTGATAATATTTCTAAAATAACAATTTATGATACTAATGAGCAAGTTTTTGCAGAAACAGACGGTGTAAAAACACAGTCTGTTATACAAAGTGAACTTATTTATGATGATTCAGGTACCCCTAATAAAGTCGGCTCAGTGAGTCTTTACGTTGAATACAGTCATATTGATAAAGTATTAACTGAATTGGCGATATTTTTAGTCATTGAGATGTTGTTGCTTGCCAGTATTTTGGGAGCTGTTTTAGTTTATATTTTTAAAAAACTAGTTGCGCAGCCTCTATCTGAGGTAGCAGAAAAAATGGCAATGATAGCCAGTGGTGATGGCGACCTAACACAAGAAATCGTTGTTAGACGCAATGACGAAATAGGTCAACTGGCAGCCTCTTTTAATAAGTTTGAGCATAAAATTGCAGCGCTTATAAATGGTTTTAAATTGTCGGTAGATGATTCGCTTAGTGTTGCTGGTAACATCTCATCACTTAGCGCAGAAGGCGTACACTATTTATCCACACAACAGGTAGAAACAGACCAAATAGCGACAGCCATTACACAAATGGCTTCTTCTGCAACAGAAATAGAAAATAATGCAAAGCATACTTTGAACTCTGCAGAAACTGCAAATATTGATGCACAAAAAGTTCATGAAGCTTTTTTAAACTCTATTAACTCTATTGAAAGTTTAGTCGGTCAACTTGATGAATCATCTAGAGTAATAGGTACTTTAGAAGAATCTGTTCAGGATATTGTATCAGTACTTGACGTTATTCAGGCTATCGCAGAACAAACAAATCTACTGGCATTAAACGCCGCTATTGAAGCAGCTCGAGCAGGTGAGCAAGGGCGAGGGTTTGCCGTAGTTGCTGATGAAGTACGTTCTTTGGCAAGTAGAACACAAAAAAGCACAGCGGAGATACATACTACCATTGAAAATCTGCAAAAAGGCTCTCAATCTGCAGTTAATGTCATGCAACTGAGTAAAAATATGAGTCAAGACAGTATGAGTGCGGCAACTGCAGCGAGCGAGCTGATTGCAAATATTTCTAACGCAATTGGATCAATTACCCAAATGTCGAGCCATATTTCAAGTGCAGTTACCGAGCAAAGCACCGTTGCTGAGGACTTAAGTAAAAATATTAATGAAGTGGTATCGGCTGGACAAAGTAGTATGGCTAAAATTGAACAAGTTCAAACTTACTCTCGGGATATGCAAGAGCTAGCGGCACAATTAAAAGATTCTGCCAGTGTTTTTAAAACGTAACCTAAAACTGAGACAAGTAGACTGTGAGAGTTGTATTTATTCAAGACCTAGTGACATTTAAAGGTTAAGTTTGCAGCTGCCTAAGAGTGACTATGCCTATAAAGGTGTAGATATGAACTTTGAGCAGGACGCGGAAGCTTTGCTCGATTTTTACTTAGCCCACTAGGTTACGAGGCTTGCGCCTGAATTGCACGATTTTTAACCAGCAAAGTTCAACAAACCCGAATCCAATGGCGGTTTAATCGCCTATAACGAAATAGTTTTAGCACTGTATGAAATTAAAACAATCATTGCTTTACTATAGTTGTTGAGTTTAACTTTAAAGGCACGCTATGAAAATACTATTACTATTGATATCACTGAGCTTTTCACATTTAGTGATGGCAAATACAGTTTATTTAACATCACTATCTTGGCCACCCTATTCTGACAAATCACTCGATCAGCAAGGTGCCTCTGTTGCGGTTGCAAAAGCCGCTTTTAAAGCCGAAGGCTACGATCTCATTGTTGGCTTTTATCCTTGGACACGAGCGGTTAACTCTGCATTACAGGCAAACTCAAAGTATGTGGGTTACTTTCCGTCTTATATGCACTCAAACCCAAATGTTGTTTTTTCTGAAGTAATAGGTACAGGCCCGCTTGGATTAGTACAAAATAATACAAAACCAATTAGTTTTTCAACTATAAACGATTTAGCTGGAAAACGTATTGGGGTTGTACAAGACTACGTAAACACCAAAGAGCTCGATTATATGATAGCCACTGGTGCTATTACAGGTGATGCTGTGACTTCTGATGTGCTAAATATTAAAAAAGTAGCCGCTGGCAGAATAGACGCAGCAGTTATTGATGCTAATGTATTAAAGTACTTACTGAGCACAGATAAATCCCTTACCAGCATTGCAAGTAAAGTTGCGATGAACGCAAATTTACTTGAAGAGAAAAAACTATATATTGCGTTTAGAAACGATGCAGAAGGAAAAAAATGGCAACAAATTTATAATAAAGGTTTAGCCAAAATAAACGTCAATCAAATAATGACAAACTACTTTAAATAAGCGTATATGTCGTAATGATTTTATTAAAGCAACCTTAAGATTAGCATATTTGCCAATACCTTAAGGTTGCTCACTATGAATAACACTTAAGGTAGGCAATAATTGATTTTAATAAATTTGGTGTTATTACTCAGATGTTTGTTCTCTACCAAGTAATGCCATAGCAGCTGCTTTCATGCCTTTATTCTCATAAAGCACTTTGTATATCTGCTCAGTGATTGGCATTTCAACGCCCGCACGCTGCGCAAGTAAATACACTTCTTTGGTATTTCTAAAGCCTTCAACTACTTGGCCGATTGATGCAATCGCATCATCAACACTTTCACCTTGACCTAAGGCTAAACCAAAACGGCGGTTGCGCGACTGATTATCGGTACAGGTTAGAATTAAATCGCCTAAACCAGCCATCCCCATAAAGGTCTCTGGTTTTGCACCTAGGGCACAACCCAAACGCGATAACTCTGCTAAACCACGAGTAATAAGCGCGGTACGTGCATTTGCACCAAAGCCGACACCATCAGAAATCCCTGCACCAATAGCAATCACGTTTTTAACCGCACCACCAAGCTGTATGCCAATAAAGTCATCATTGTTGTACACTCTAAACGATCGACCGCAATGTAATAAATCGGCAATTTGTTTCGCAAATGCTGATGAAGTTGATGACACCGAAATGGCAGTTGGTGAACCCTTCGCCATTTCTTTAGCAAAAGTTGGCCCCGAAAGCACCGCTAATGGCACTTCTTCACCGAGTTCTTGCACTGCCACTTCTTGCAATAAACGCCCAGTATCAGGCTCAAGCCCTTTAGTAGCCCACGCTATTTTTGCATCTGAGCGTAAAGCCGGTTTAATTTGCTTTAACGTGTCAGCAAACGCATGACTCGGCACAACAACCAGTACAATATTGCTAGCTGCTGTTGCATGTTGTAAATCAGCTTCAAGGGTTAAGGTGTCAGGAAAAGGAATATCAGGTAAGTAACGTTGATTTTTTCGCTCAGCTGCAAGCGTCGCAACGTCTTGACTATTGCGTCCCCATAAAGTCACTTTGTGACCATTTCGGGCTAAACAAATAGCAAGGGCGGTGCCATATGACCCCGCCCCTAAAACAGTAACAGCTGATGTTGCTGTATTCATAAATTATGCGTCTGCTGAAGCCTGCTCAGCTTGCGCTGTGCGTTGCTGCATGTACTGTGCAAATAATGCGTCAAAGTTAACTGGCGCAAGATTAAGTTGTGGAAACGTACCACGATTTACTAAGTTCGATACCGCTTCACGTGCATATGGGAATAACACGTTAGGACAGAATGCACCTAGCATATGTGCTAATTGCATTTCTTCAACTTCAGCAATAGTAAAAATACCTGCTTGTTGAATTTCACACAAAAACGCAGTTTCTTCACCGATAGATGCCGTCACAGTTAATGCTAAAACAACTTCGTATACACCTTCATCAAGCTTATTAGAGCGTGTATCTAAATCTAATTTTACTTCTGGAGCCCACTCTTTTTGAAAAATAGCGGGTGAATTTGGCGTTTCAAACGACACATCTTTAGTGTAAATACGTTGAATAGTAAACTGTGCGCCTGCATCAGCTTCTGCTGCTGCGTTTTGATTTTGTTCGTTCATTGTTATTCCTAACCTGTTATTTATTATAATTAATTAAATTAAGCACTTAACTTAGCATCAAGGTGACCTTGTGCTTCTAGTGCCATCATATCGTCACAGCCACCGATGTGTTCATCGTTAATAAAAATTTGTGGAACCGTGCTTGCGCCACCGGCTTTGGCGATCATTTCATCGCGAAGCTCTGGCTGAACGCCAATATCAATGTTTGTGTATTCTACACCTTTGCTGTCTAACAGCGCTAATGCGCGATGACAAAAAGGACAATATCCTTTGGTGTATAAAACAACGTTACTCATAATTAATCCTTAATCGGTTTAGCTAAGAGATATTAGCGACCGCTTGTTGTTGGCAGACTTGCTGATTGCCACGCACCCATACCGCCAGATAAAACATAAACCTGTTCATAACCTGCTTTATGCATTGCGGTTGCAACGCCTGAAGCAGTCATGCCTGCAGCACATACCACTATAATGGGTTTGCTCTTATACTTTTCAAGGGTTGAGAAATCAGATTCTTTGGCTTTTTCAGGGTTTAAATGCACAGCACCGGCAATATGGCCTGTTTTAAACTCTTTTTGCCCACGCATATCAACAACCTGACCGTCTTCGCGGTTAATAAGTAACGTTAACTGCTGAGGATTGATCTGACGAATTGCTGAAAATTTACTTTTTATTGCGCCACTAACAATAAGAAACGCAATCGCAACCCAAGCTAGGCTTAGAATTGGATGATTTGAGACAAATTCAATATATTGATCCATTCGACTTCCACTATAAAGTTACATGCTAAAACAGGGTGTTTTAGATATTTAATTCATATTTATTGAACTTACACAATGAGCAGTCACTCATCTGTAATTCAATTTAGAGCACTGTTAGGCTACTCTGAATTTTACCTACACATAGGCTTAGCTTACCCCACAAGCCTATTCAATACTTGAATAAAATAGGGATTAGCCGCGCAAGTATACCCAAATCAGCTAAAAATGCGAGTTTAAGCACGCTTGGAAGCCACAATGTAGTGCTCTTTTAACTAAAAAATAACCCACCCTTTAAAGTATACAATTGATAGAGCGAGCTCATTGAAAATTTTTAATATCTTCTTTTCATTGCTGATCCTAGCTATAAAACGCGGTATGCTTAAGCTTGGCATGTTGGCATTAATGTTAGCGTGTATTTCAGCAACGCTAGGGTCTGTTGATCTTTCAAGGTTAAATTTGCAGCAGTCTGTTTGGTATTTAGGCAAGGCAGAGCCTATGTGGTGTGGTTATTCCCCATAAATAGGCGATAACGCAGCATCAATGCCAAACAGGTGCTGCCCGAAGGGTTCTGCCTAGGGGCGATTTACTCTTTGTTGCTCGGTTTTTACTTAGCCCACTAGGTTACAAACCTCGCGCCGCGATTAAACCGCCCCTAGTTTGAACAAATTTTAATCCGCAAAGGTCAACAGACCCTAATAGGAGTGACTATGACAGAGCATAAAAAACCACTGGTATTAATGATTTTAGATGGCTGGGGATACAGAGAAGATGAGCAAAGTAATGCTATTTTAGCTGCTAATACCCCTGTGTTAGATGAGCTTTGGGCCACTCGCCCTCATACATTAATTTCAGCATCGGGTTTAGATGTGGGTCTTCCTGGTGGTCAAATGGGTAATTCTGAGGTTGGCCATGTTAATTTAGGTGCTGGTCGTATTGTGTATCAAGATTTTACCCGCATCACAAAAGCCATTGATGATGGCGAATTTGATACAACCCCTGCGCTGGTTGAAAACATTGATAAAGCTGTTCATGCCAACAAAGCCGTTCATATTATGGGACTGCTAAGCCCTGGTGGCGTTCATAGTCACGAAGATCATATTGTGGCGAGTATACAATTGGCTACAAAACGCGGCGCTAAAGAAGTGTACTTCCATGCCTTTTTAGATGGCCGAGATACTCCCCCACGCAGTGCTAAAGCATCAATTGAGCGTATTGAAGCCTTATTTAGCGAACTTAAATGTGGCCGTTTAGCCTCATTAATTGGTCGTTACTATGCCATGGACAGAGACAATCGCTGGAACCGTGTTGAAAAAGCGTATAATTTAATCACCCTAGGTGAAGGCGACTTTGATTATGAAAATGGCGTAAACGCACTCAATGCTGCCTACGAGCGTGATGAAAATGACGAATTTGTAGCAGCCAGTACTATTACCCCTAAAGGTAGCGAATCAGTAAAAGTAAATGATGGCGACACCATTATATTTGCCAACTTTAGAGCAGACCGCGCACGCGAAATCACTCGCGCCTTTGTCGAACCTGATTTTGAGGGCTTTAATAAGAAAAAATCGCCCGAGCTTAGTGGCTTTGTGATGATGACTGAATACGCTGCTGATATTGATGCGCCAGTGGCTTTTGGCCCAACGCCGCTTAATAACGTACTTGGTGAATGGTTTGAAAAACAAGGTAAAACTCAGCTACGTATATCAGAAACTGAAAAATATGCCCACGTTACCTTTTTCTTTAGTGGCGGACGCGAAAATGAGTTTGACGGCGAAACTCGCGAGCTGATCCCATCTCCTCAAGTAGCAACGTATGATTTACAGCCAGAAATGAACTCGCAAATGCTTACAGATAAACTCGTTGAGGCAATAAAAAGTGGAAAGTACGATGCCATTATTTGTAACTACCCTAATGGCGATATGGTAGGCCACTCAGGTGTATTTGAAGCGGCAGTTAAAGCCTGTGAAGCAGTAGATAGCTGTATTGGTCGTGTAGTTGATGCCCTTAAAGAATATGGGGGAGAAGCACTAATCACTGCTGATCATGGTAATGCAGAGCAAATGGCAAACCTTAAAACAGGCCAAGCGCACACAGCACATACAAGCGAACCCGTACCCTTTATTTATGTAGGTCGTGACGCACAAGCGCATACCGGTAAAGCCTTGAGCGATGTTGCACCTACTATGCTGCATTTAATGGGTTTGGAACAACCTGCAGAAATGACAGGTTCGCCTATTATGGTGTTGAAATAACTTATGAATAAAAGCGCATGCCGCATTATTGCGTGTATATGTTTACTAAATTCATTAGCCACTGGCGTTGCAGTGGCTAATGAAGATCGTACCAAAAAAGACTTATCACAGGTACAAGTTGCCTTAGAGCAAAGCCAAGCCGAGTTTCAACAACAACAAAAAGAAATTGCTAAGCAGCAACAAAAGCTTAAAACTCATGAACTCGCCATTGCTAAAAATGCAAAAGCACTTAATATGGCTGAGCAATCCGTTAAAAAAACACAACAACAGCAAGCAGAGCAGCAGCAAAAAGCAGCACAGCTTGAAAAGCAACAAACACAGTTTCAACGTATTCTAGCAGCCCAATTAAAAAGTGCTTATATGACAGGTAGCGATGACTATCCAAAAATGCTGCTTAACCAAGAAAATACCGCCAAATTTGAACGAACACTTAGCTACTATAACTACCTAAATAAAGCCCGTATAAAACAGCTTGATGATCTTAAAGCACTACAACTAGAGATTGCGAAAAACCAAGCTGAACTGACAAAAACAAAAGAGAGGCTGGTTGCTTTATTTGAGGAGCAAAAAAGGCGACAAGCGGCACTCCTCAATGCCAAAAATGAGCGCCAATCAAGCTTAAAAAATCTAAAAAAGCAGTTAAATAAAACCAAAAATTCCATTAGCTACTTAGAGGAAAACGAACAAACTCTGATTGCCACTATCAAAGAACTTCAAGAAGAGGAAAAAATTACAAAAATTGAGTTACTTGGCTTAAATCGTAATAAAGGAAAATTAAACTGGCCGAGCAAAGGGAAATTAGCGCATAGGTTTGGCCAACGTAAGCACGGCGGAATAAACTGGAAAGGCGTATTAATTTCAGCCGCCGAAGGGACTTCAGTTAATAGCATTGATAATGGCCAAGTAGTGTTTGCTGATTGGTTAAAAGGCTATGGCTGGGTAATCGTACTTGATCACGGCCAAGGTTTTATGAGCCTATACGGACACGCACAAACCTTGTTAAAAGACGTGGGTGATATGGTCAGAGAAGGTGAAAGTGTTGCATTAGTCGGGCAAAGCGGTGGACAAGCAGATTCTGGTCTATACTTTGAGATACGCCATAAAGGGCGTGCTGTTAATCCCATAAAATGGTGCAGGCGTATTTAATACCAAAATAGCTGCATCCTGTTAGAGGCAGTTATGATAAACACACACATTTGCCAACAAAAGAATTCTGTGAAAAAGCAAGCACTCTGCTTTAGTTTTATCTTATTTGTTTTATTAGTGCTTTGTGGCTTTATAAATACTGCCTATGCAAGCTCGGTTAAAGATTTAGAAAGCCAAAAAATAAATGAAATACTGTTTAATATCCACACCTACTACGTTGATGATTTAGCACTGCAAAACAGTGAGTATATTGAATACAATTCGTCTCAATTTGAAAGATTATATTCTAAGCTCGACGCCTACTCTAAGTATTTAGATAAAAATGAGCTAAGTGCATTATTTGATAACACTAATGGGCGCTATACCGGCTTAGGTATAGAGGTAAAAAGCATTGAACAACGTACTACAATTGTTAAAGTAATTAATAACTCCCCTGCAAAACAAGCAGGCCTTCGCTCTGGCGATATAATTACTGCCGTGAATCAGCAATATGTAGAAAATAGCCCCATTGATTTAGTTGCACAATACATCAAAGACAGCGCTAATGGCAAAGTACAGCTAAGTATTACCCGTAATGACAGTCAAACGCCACTAATATTTAACCTCAGCAGAAAGCAAATTAAGTTAGCTAGTGTTACCAAGCAACTACTTGACTCAGGTAGCGGTTATATTGCTATTAATAACTTTTCTAATCACACCTTACATGAAGTTGCCTTGCAAATAGCCGCCATGCAAAACCATTATGGCCATTCATTAAAAGGCCTAATTATTGATTTACGAGACAACCCTGGAGGTACTTTAAAAAGCGCAGTTTCAGTGGCAGACCTGTTTCTTCAAGATGGCTTAATTGTAACCACCAAAGGGCGTTTTTATGATTCGAACCAATCTTTTTACGCTAAACGCGGCGATATTTTGAAAGGTGCGCCGATTGTTGTCCTCATTAATGAAAACTCAGCCTCAGCAGCAGAAATACTAGCTGCAGCGTTAAAAGAAAACCTACGTGCAAAAATAGTAGGGAGTCAGTCGTTTGGCAAAGGAACAGTGCAATCACTTATTCCATTAGGCGACGGCGATACCGCCTTAAAACTAACCACCGCACGTTACTTTACGCCACTGGGAGAGTCTATTGAAGGGATTGGCGTAACCCCAAATGTGGCGATTAATCAAACAACGCTTCCACAAACAAATAAAGCCGTTATAATAAAAAATGAACAATCAGAACAAAACACGGTTTTTAACGCTGAAGAATTAGCCGATATCCAGTTAGTAAAAGCAAAACAGCTACTTAGCATGCAATAAAAACGATAAACTATTTAAAGATAATAAAAATTATAAAACGTGAAAATTATAAATTTAATGGTGTTAGCAGGGCTTTTTTTAGCCTTATTTGCAACATCGAGTGCTGTTAAAGCCAAACAAATAGCCATAGTGATCGATGACATAGGTTATCATCAACGTGATTTAGAATTCCTAAGTTTACCTGGGCAATTGTCTTATTCAATTTTGCCTCATACCCCCTATTCTCAAATATTTGCAACCCTTGCTAGTCAGTCAAATAAAGAGCTCCTGTTGCATGTGCCTATGCAAGCTTTAAATGGTAAAAAGCTAGGCCCTGGGGCGCTCACTTTAAATATGGATAAAGCACAACTTCAACAAACACTCGGTAATGCACTGGCGAGTTTGCCGCAAGTTAAAGGGGTTAATAATCATATGGGCTCTGCGCTAACTCAACAAAGCCAAGCAATGAAGTGGACCATGGAAGTACTCAAAAAGCGCCAGCTGTATTTTCTTGATAGCCGAACAACCGAATTAAGCCAGGCGCAAAACGCAGCTAACTTTTTAGGGGTAGAAAATATTGGTCGGCATGTATTTTTAGATAATATAACTACCCCTGAGCAGCTTCAACTTAGGCTAGAAGAGCTAAAATCAAAAGCAACTAAGTATCAGTTTGCCATTGCAATAGCGCACCCCTACCCCGAAACCATCGATTTTTTACGTCACGCTTTACCGCAATTAACCGAGCAAGGATTTGAATTGGTGCCAGTATCACAACTGGTAGAACGTAAGTATGTGCAAATAGCCCAACAACAAGCCATTTCATTAAACTGATGGAGTAAGCGAGCGCCTTACCCCAACAGTTAATTAAACTTAATTATAAGTATACTGCTTATAAAATAAACGTTGCTACTTTAGCATTTAAGTCTGTAGCTCTGTCTTTTAATACTTCTGCTTGGCTTAAATGCGCGGTAGCCGAGGTCGTTATTTCATCGGTTACATCTTTAATGGCGACCGTATTTCTAGTAATTTCATTAGTCACTTGCGTTTGCTCTTCTGCAGCCACGGCTATTTGACCCGCCATATCAGAAATCTCATTTACTGCCAGAGTGATTTCTTCTAACGCGTGAGCTGCAGCATTCACATCATCTACGCTATTGTTGGCATAACCCTTACTGCTGTCCATCAAGCTCACGGCTTTTTTAGTGGTGTTTTGTAAGGTTTCTATAGTGGTATAAATTTCGGCTGTAGAGTTTTGTGTTCTTCTTGATAGCACACGCACCTCATCGGCAACCACTGCAAAACCACGCCCCTGCTCTCCTGCCCGAGCGGCCTCTATTGCTGCATTAAGCGCTAAGAGATTTGTTTGCTCAGCAATTTCTTGAATGGTAGTCAAAATGCTCGAGATAGCCTGAGCATGCAAACTTAATTCACCAATAACGGTGGTAGTTTGGTCTATTTCTCCCGCCAGTGAATTAATCGTGTTTTTGGTTTTATCAACTAACAGCTTACCTTCATGACTACTTTGCGCCGATTGTTGCGATGCGGTTGCGGTGTTTTCTGCATTGGCGGCAATTTCATGGGTTGCACTCGCCATTTCTGTGACCGCAGTAGCAACCATAGCTACTTCTTGTTGCTGACGCTGTAACTCACTAACACTATTTTGATTGGTGATTAAGCTTTTCTCTGCATCAAAATCCAAATCCGTTGCTAGCTGACGAATATGGCTAATTAGTTCATGCTGACTACTTACAAAGCGGTTAAAACTATCAGCCAGTACCCCAACTTCATCTTGCGTATCAACAGTTATACGTTGAGTTAAATCACCGTTACCATCTGCAATTGTTGATAAAGCTTGCGACACTCGGCTCAAAGGTGCGAGCAATACACCCAATAGCCATGAAATAGCCAACACACTCAGTAAGAGTGCTACTGCAACCAGCACTAATTGAGTCAGCAATAAACTAATAAGCGGAGCCTCTAAAGTTTGTTTATCCAATACAAACAACAACTGCCAATCTGTATTGTTAATGTTTTCACCCCAAACTAGCTTCTCTCGGCCTTCACCCTCAAAGTAAACAGGCGTAAATTCATTGTTTTGACTATTAGATAAAATTACTTGGTTATTAATTTTAGAATCAACCTGAGTAATATTTGCCATTACTTTTCTAGCGTCTTTATAGGCAATCACAGTGCCATCTTTGTGCATCATAATGGCGTATCCATCCGCAGGTAAAGACATTGTATTGACGCTATCGACCAAGGTCTCAATCGACAAATCACCGGCTACCACACCGCTTCGCGTGGTTTTAGCAATAGAAACAACCAACAGATTATAGGCGGTATCTAAATAAGGTTTGGTAATTACGGTATCACTTTTGAGTTGTGCTTGTTTATACCATGGACGAGTGCGCGGGTCGTAACCGGTGCGATCAATACCGGGATCAGAGTCAGTCATTTTTCCGCTGTTACTTCCAAAGTATGTTAACTGAAAGCCACCTGAAAATGCTGCCTGCTGAAGTGCGCTGAGCGTATTGCCCTCAACCTTACTCGCAACCGATTTAATTATCTGCTGACGACTAGCTAGCCAATCTTCAATACTCGCAGCCTGTTGCTTACCAGATTGGCTTACGTTATCAATACTGCTTTTTAACAGTAACGCTTTTTGAGAGGTGTAGCTATTCCACGACAGCAATACAATAATAACAGCTAGGGCAAGAACCACCGATAGTAAGATTTTTTTCTTTAGTGAATATGAGTTCATATTGAGTGTAAATACTCGCGTTAAATGAAATTGAAAGGCAATAAGCACAGCAATTAAATGACTTAATTTAGGCTACGGTTTGAGTGACAAGTCGCTCAAGTGCGCGAATATTTTCATATACCCAAATTAAAAACAAACTAAAATCATGTATTTAAATTAAAACCAAACTTATTCATTAATTTTAAATAGCGTATATTTAATTAAAAGATACATAGATGTGATTAGAGGTAAGCGGAACAAGAAAAACGATACTTTCTATTAACCTTTTTGGTTAGCTTTTTTAGTTAAAAAAAGCCCCGCATTTTCATGCAGGGCTTTATCAGTTTTTTAGTGCGATTAACTCATCGCGCTTTGTAATTTTTTCATTGCTGTTTTTTCCAGCTGGCGAACACGCTCTGCTGATACGCTGTATTTTTCAGCCAACTCTTGCAGTGTAGCTTTATCGTCTGACAACCAACGAGCACTAACAATATCTTGAGAACGCTCATCGAGAGTTTTCAAAGCGCTAAATAAACGCGTATGTGACTGCTCTTGCCATTGCTGTTGTTCAATATCGTCTGCTAAATCCGCAGAACCATCGGTTAAGTATTGTACCGGTGAGTAAGTGCTAGTTGGCGCGTCATCATTATCGTCGCCAGTTAAGTCAAAGCCCATGTCTTGGCCGCTCATACGCGACTCCATTTCACGCACTTCTTTTTCACTCACACCTAGCTCGCTAGCTACTGTGCTCACTTCAGCTTGGTTAAACCAACCTAAACGCTTTTTATTTTTACGTAAGTTAAAAAACAATTTACGCTGTGCTTTGGTTGTCGCTACTTTAACGATACGCCAGTTCTTAAGCACAAACTCATGAATTTCGGCTTTAATCCAATGAACGGCAAATGAAACCAAACGTACACCCACTGATGGGTCAAAACGTTTTACTGCTTTCATCAATCCGATGTTACCTTCTTGAATTAAATCAGCTTGAGGTAACCCATAACCCGAGTAGCTTTTAGCTATGTGCGCTACAAAACGCAAATGCGACATAATGAGTTGCTTAGCAGCACTAAGATCGCCTTCTTCCTGAAGTCTTTTTGCAAGTTCCTGCTCTTGCTCAACTTTAAGCATAGGAATAGTACTAACAGCTTGAAGGTAGCCGTCCATACTTGCGCTTTGTTGCCCAACTGTAAGTGCCATTGCGTATAAATCTTTACTCATTTTTCACCTCGGTGATAAACATTTGAAACCATCTTAGCACTCTTTTAGTAAGAGTGCTAACTTGAATTTAAAACTTTTTTGAATCATAAATCAAGTGGTTTTTTTAGTGTTAATTCAGTCTACGCTAGGCGACTGAATAACCTATGAATTGATTTAGCCAAAACTAAAAATAATCTTTTTGCTCTGGCTTTTTTATAACTTTAAACTTAAAACATGACAGTTTTAAGAATTATATTAGGGCCCTAAACCTTATCGGGTTCTATTTCTGAGATGTAACGATTAACCGATAAGTAAGAACCTATAAAGCCCAAGCTAGTAGCAAGTAATACCAACGCGCCAAACTCATTAAGACTAAGCCCTATTAGCGTAAAGCTGGTTTGATACACCCCTGCCACACTACTTACCGCAGCAGATAGCCACCACATCATTAATGCTACGCATATAAAAGCAAACAATCCGCCAATCACACCATACCAAATGCCAGTCCATAAGAATGGAGCGTGTATAAAGGTATTAGTTGCCCCAACTAGCTTCATCACTTGTATTTCTTCTTTTTTATCCATAATAGATAAGCGAATTGTGTTGCCTATAATGAGCGTAACTGAGGTAAGTAATAGTAGCGCAATCGTTATTACACTCTCTTTTAACAAACTTAGTAATGCATTTAGGCGCTCAAGCCAAGCAATATCAAGCTTGCCAAAGTCAACTTCGCGTTCGGCTTCAAGTTTTTTAAGCAACAGCTTAGCCGCATTGGGTTGGCTATGCCGCTGTGTTGGTGTGACTAAAACTACATTTGGTAACGGGTTGGTATCTAAATACTCTAAAGCTTGACCAAAGCCAGACATTTCCTGAAATTCATCCAAAGCCTCTGAACGAGAAATAAAAGTCACACTTTGTATTTCAGGATATAGCGCTAAGCGTTTAACTAAGGTTTGCGTTTCTTGCTCGCTCATATTTTCTTTTACAAACAATGATATTTCGCTGGCTTGCTCAAAACCACTACTCACTTGCTGCACATTTTTTACCACTAAATATAGTGTTGCAGGCAAGGTTAAACTCAAACCGAGTACTGCAATGGTCATCATTGAAGCCAATGGCGTGCGCCACATTTCCCCTAGGCTGTATACACCTTGGCGAAAAATATTAATAATAAAAAAGTAACTACGAGAGAGTACTGATTTTTTTTGTTTATCATTACTATTTTGACGACTTTTGAACAGTAAACTCATAATCCCCCTCAGCCAATGGGTCTTGGCTCATCCGCCCATCATGAAGTGTTAAGCTACGGTACTTCATTCGTGACACTAATCCTAAATCATGAGTGGCAATTAAAACCGTAGTGCCATGTTTATTAAAGTCTTCAAACAGGCGTAATATTTCCATTGATAATTCAGGATCTAAGTTACCGGTAGGCTCATCGGCTAGCAATATCGGTGGCGAATTGACGATGGCTCGTGCAATCCCCACTCGTTGTTGCTCACCACCAGAAAGTGTTGAGGGGTGACAGCGTACTTTATCTAACAAACCCACTTTATCGAGCGCTCCATGCACACGTTTGGCAATTTGCTTGTGGTGAGTCCCTTCAATAATTAAGGGCAAAGCAACGTTATCAAATACCGTATATCGCTCTAATAATCGATGATTTTGAAAAATAATACCAATGTCGCGACGTGCATACGGAATTTGACGGGAATTTAATTTATTTAAATCCACGCCATTGATAAATACATTTCCCGCAGAAGGGCGTTCCATCAAGCTAATAAGCTTCAACAGTGTACTTTTACCAGCCCCACTGTGGCCTGTTAGAAAGGCCAATTCGCCAGGCTTAATATGAAAATTCACTTTTTCAAGCGCGCGGTGCCCACCGGCATAGGTTTTACTTACTTGCTGAAAATTTATCATTTTTTATTATTGCCAATTTATTGTTAGCCTTAGGCTTTAAAATAAAATGGTATTCCTCGCAATTAAAAAGGGAGCAGGCTCCCTTTTGGTAAATTAAGCGTCGTCCTCATCTTGACTAAATAGCGCGTCAATAAAGTCATCGCTCTTGAAGGTACGTAAATCATCAATACTTTCACCTACGCCAATATAACGAATAGGAATATTAAATTTATCGGCAACGGCAAAAATAACCCCACCTTTAGCAGTACCATCAAGCTTTGATAATGTGATACCTGTTAGACCTACACATTGATTAAATAAGTTTACTTGGCTAATTGCATTTTGGCCTGTACCAGCATCAATAGTCAGCATCACTTCATGGGGTGCATCAGGGTCTACTTTTTTCATTACACGAGCTATTTTTTCAAGCTCTTGCATTAAGTTATCTTTATTTTGCAAGCGCCCTGCTGTATCAGCAATTAACACATCGACATTACGTGCTTTTGCAGCTTGAAAAGCATCAAATACCACCGATGCACTATCAGCACCTGTATGCTGGGCTATCACAGGAATACTATTACGTTCACCCCATACTTGAAGCTGCTCTACCGCTGCTGCTCTAAAAGTATCACCCGCAGCAAGCATGACCGACTTACCTTGGTTTTGAAATTGTTTAGCCATTTTACCAATGGTAGTGGTTTTACCTACACCGTTTACCCCTACCATTAAAATAACAAAAGGTTTTTTATCTGCTGGTATTTCTAAAGGCTGCTCTGCTGTTTTTAGCATAGTTGCCATTTCTTGTTTCATAAGCTCATAAAGCGCATCACCATCTTTAAGTTGCTTGCGATCAGCTGCATCAGTTAAGTTATCAATGAGCTTCATGGTGGTATCCACACCAAGATCAGCAGTAAGTAACTGAGTCTCTAGCTCTTCAAATAACTCGTCGTCGATTTTTTTACCGCTAAAAATAGACGAAAAACCAGAGCCAATATTCACTCGAGTTTTAAGTAAGCCTTTTTTGAGACGAGAGAAAAAGCCTTCTTTTTTAGGCTTTTCCGCTTTTTTTGCTTCTTCCTCTGCAAGCTCTGCGGTCAGTCGCTGTTGCTCTAGGCGTTCAGCCTCTTCTTCAGCCGCAATACGTTCTTGCTCTAAACGCTCATGCTCAGCTCGCTCTGCTGCAATACGCTGTTGCTCTAAACGCTCATTCTCAGCTTGTTCTGCTGCAATACGCTGTTGTTCTAAACGCTCATGCTCAGCTCGTTCTGCTGCAATACGCTGCTGTTCTAAACGCTCATTTTCAGCTTGTTCTGCTGCAATGCGCTGTTGTTCTAAACGCTCATTTTCAGCTTGCTCTGCTGCAATACGCTGTTGCTCTAAACGCTCATTCTCAGCTTGTTCTGCTGCAATACGCTGTTGCTCTAAACGCTCATTTTCAGCTTGCTCTGCTGCTATGCGTTGTTCTAAACGCTCATGCTCAGCTCGTTCTGCTGCAATACGCTGTTGTTCTAAACGCTCATTCTCAGCTTGCTCTGCTGCAATACGCTGTTGTTCTAAACGCTCATTTTCAGCTTGTTCTGCTGCTATGCGTTGTTGTTCTAAACGCTCATGCTCAGCTCGTTCTGCTGCAATACGCTGTTGTTCTAAACGCTCATTTTCAGCTTGCTCAGCCGCGATACGCTCTTGCTCTAACAACATTTGCGCTTCTTGTTCAGCTAAACGTTTAGCTTGCTCTTGTCTTTGCTGCTCTGCATCCGCCTGTTGTTTGGCTAATAGCTCAGCGTTAGCTTGTTCAATCGCTTGTTTTTCTGCTGCCGCAGCGCGTTGTGTTTGCGCCTGTTCTTCTTGCTCTAAACGTTCTACTTCTGCTTCAGCTGCTATACGCTGTTGTTCGGCTTTTTCAGCTTGCTCTTGCGCTAAACGCTCTGCTTCAGCTTTCTCAGCTGCAATTCGGGCTTGTTCTAAACGTTCAGCTTCTACTTCAGCTTGTAAACGTTCAGCCTCAACTTGCTCTGCTAAACGCTCCTGTTCGGCTTTTTCCGCCTGCTCGTTTGCTAATGCTTGTTGTTTATCAGCTTCTGCTTGTTTTTTATCTGACTTACCAAAACCGAGCCACGACATGAATTTACTTTTTTTGCCATACTTGCTAATAACCACTTATAAAAATCTGATAAACTAACGATAATGATAGCGTGCTTTTAAGCCTAAATAATTGCTTTTTAGCAACACGTTATCCTCGAGGGTGCATAATAGTAACACTTTTAGCGCAGTTGAAAAATGACACGCCGTGATATGATTGCAATATTATCTGAGCTAGATCATAGATACCAATTTTTAGTGAGTTAAATGAGAAAAAAACCACACAAAATAACACCACCCATAAATCAGCCGATGGCGTTATTAGAATCATTAGCGGCCAATTTCGCGGTCGTAAACTGCCAGTAAAAGACGTTCAAGGCTTGCGCCCTACAACCGACAGAATAAAAGAAACTGTGTTCAATTGGTTAATGCACGATACCCGAGATGCACGCACTCTCGATTGTTTTGCCGGCTCTGGTGGTTTGGGATTTGAAGCGCTATCTCGCTTTGCTAAAAACACCACATTTTTAGAGCTTGACCCGCTAGCAGCAAAACAACTCACGCAAAATATTGCCACTCTTAATGCGCAAAATGCACAAGTACTTAATACTAATACTTTGACCTTTCTTGAGAATAAAAACACCAGTGAGGCATTTAATTTAGTTTTTATTGACCCGCCATTTCGTAAAAATTTGGCTCAATCATGCTGTGATTTATTAGAAAATAATCAATGGCTCGAGTCAGACGCACTGATATATGTTGAGGTTGAAACGGAGTTAACTTCGTTCAAGGCACCTATTAACTGGTTGTTAATAAAGGAGAAAAAGGCTGGACAAGTTTTTTGTAGGCTGTACCAACGACATATAAATTAACACTGTTTTAGCGGTAAGGTTTCTGTTAATATTATCCTTTACATGTGGTGTTGCTTCGGATTACAATACCGCACCATTTTTGAACCACTTGATCAATGTTTGATCAACTTGAGCAACGCTCATAATTTAGGTAGGTGAATTTTTAATGCCAGTAATTAAAGTAAGAGAGAACGAACCGTTTGACGTAGCACTTCGTCGCTTCAAGCGTTCATGTGAAAAAGCAGGTATCCTTTCAGAAGTTCGTCGTCGCGAGCACTATGAAAAACCAACAGCTGAGCGTAAGCGTAAAAAAGCAGCTGCTGTTAAACGTCACATGAAAAAACTTTCTCGTGATAACGCTCGTCGCGTTAAATTATACTAATATATTAGGTCTTGTATAAATGAGCCTTTTAATAACGCTAAAAGATGCGCAAAAAGATGCGATGAGAGCTAAAGACAAACAACGTCTTAATCCTATTCGCATGGTACTTGCTGCAATCAAGCAACGTGAAATTGACGAGCAAATAACACTAGACGACGCAGGTATTACCTCCGTTATAGTGAAGCTTGTTAAACAACGTCGCGACTCTTACACTCAGTACAAAGATGCTGGGCGTGATGATTTAGCTGAAATTGAAGCCAATGAGATTACAGCACTTGAAGCTTTTTTACCTCAACAATTGAGTGAAGAAGAAATCATTGCTCTCATTGACGCGGCTATTGCTGATACTAATGCAGCAGGTATGCAAGACATGGGTAAAGTAATGGGTATAATCAAAAGCAAAGCCGAAGGTCGTGCCGATATGGGCAAAATCTCAGGTTTAATTAAGCAACGATTAACTGCCTAATACTCCCACATACATTAAGTATGATTGAAGTAAACCGAGCCTTGAGCTCGGTTTCTTCGTTTAGAGCACTTCAAAAAAATATGCATTTGTGTTCCAATCTCTGCGTATTATAATTCGCTTTTAACACTTTTATATTTACCTTAGGGCTGTACTTTAAACAATGGCTGGAAAGATCCCACGCAACTTTATCGATGATTTATTGGCACGAACCGATATTGTCGACCTGATTGACTCAAAGGTAGGGTTGAAAAAAGCGGGCAAAGACTATCAAGCTTGCTGTCCTTTTCACAATGAAAAATCGCCTTCGTTTACTGTATCGCAAGATAAACAGTTTTATCATTGCTTTGGCTGTGGCGCTAACGGCAATGCTATTTCTTTTGTTATGGAATATGACAAACTTGAGTTTGTTGATGCAATTGAAGAGCTAGCCAGTTTACTTAACCTAGATGTTCCTCGCGAACAAGGAAGTAGTAATGGCCCAGAACGCACCGCAGCACAAAAACGTTCAGACTACGATTTAATGCTCCATGCAGCGCGTTTTTATCAACACCAGTTAAAACATCATAGTAATTCTGAAACAGTAATAGACTATGTAAAAGGTCGCGGCTTAAGCGGCGCAACAGTTAAAAAGTTTATGATGGGCTATGCACCCAGCGAATGGGAAGGCCTCTGCCAACAGCTTGGACGTAATCAAGAACAAAAAGAGCAATTAGTTGAGCTTAAGCTCGCATCTGAAAAAACGCCAGGTAAGCAATTCGATTTTTTCCGTGATCGTTTAATGTTTCCTATTCGTGATAAACGCGGTCGCGTTATTGCTTTTGGTGGCCGTGTAATGCAAGCAGATCAGGGGCCAAAATATTTAAACTCACCTGAAACACGAATATTCCACAAAGGCTTTGAACTTTATGGCCTTTATGAAGCAAAGCAAGCACACAAAAAGCTCGATCATGTACTCATAGTAGAAGGTTATATGGACGTTGTTGCGCTGGCTGAACAAGGCATAGAATACGCAGTTGCCGCACTCGGCACAGCGACAACCAGCGAGCATATGCACACCTTATTTAGAACCACTGACAAAGTTATTTGTTGCTACGACGGTGACCGTGCAGGTAAAGATGCCGCGTGGCGTGCACTGGAAAATGCACTTCCTTACTTAAACGATGGCAAAGCACTGCATTTTGTATTTTTACCCGATGGTGAAGACCCTGATTCACTCGTTCAACAAGAAGGTAAAGAGGCTTTTGAGCAGCGGCTAGAAAACGCCGATGACTTCACTAAAGTGCTGTTTAATAAATTAAGTAAAGAGATTGATTTAACGCTCGATTCCGGTAAGGCTAAGTTACTCAGTGCAGCACTGCCATTAATTGAAAAAATCCCAAGTGAGTTCTATCAAGAAAATATCTTGGAGCAACTTGGCAGATTAATTGGTCGCACCCGTGAGCAACTTAATAATCACTTAAAAACACCAAAACAGCAGCAGGCAATTGAACGTAAATTTAAAATTACACCGATGCGCCAAGCGATAGGCATTTTAGTTCAGCACCCTAATTTGGCAAAAAGCGTGCCCTACTTGCCTGATTTAGCACAAATGAATATTGCAGGAATCGGCTTGTTATTACGCCTACAACATCAAGCGTTACAAAAAGATGGCATTACCACTGCACAAATTCTCGAATCATTTAGAGACACTGATGACTATGAGCCATTAACTAAGTTGGCTACATGGCAACATCAAATAGATGAAGAGCGTTTAGAGACTGTTTTTCAAAATACTTTTAAATTTATTGAAGATCAGTGTTTAAATTATCGACTAGAGACCCTATTAATAAAAGACAAGACACAGGGCTTAAATAGCGATGAACGACTAGAATGTCATTTGCTAATGACAGCGTTAAAAACGACTAACAGTTAGGGTCTGTTTATCTTTCGAGGTTAAGTTTACAGCAGTGTGTTTGGTATTTAGACAAGGCAGAGTCTATGTAGTGTGGTTGTTCCACATAAATAGGCGATAACGCAGCATAAATGCCAAACACGCGCTGCCCTTTGGGTTCGGCCCAAGGGAGGTTTACTCTTTGTGGCTCGGTTTTTACTTAGCCCACTAGGTTACAAACCTCGCGCCGCGATTAAACCACCCTTGGATTGAACAAACTTTAATCCTGAAAGACCAACAGACCCTAGTCAGATTTGATTTAGGCTGTTATACTGTGCTATTCACTGCGTCACATTATTCTGGTTAGCCTTTGAGCAAACTCCATGATGGCGCCTGTTGTATCAACTTATCAGAGTGGAAGAAACAATCTCTATGGATCCAACTCCTCAGTCACAATTAAAACTTCTGATTCAAAAAGGTAAAGAGCAAGGTTACTTAACTTTTGCAGAAGTTAATGATCACCTTCCACAAGATATTATCGACTCAGATCAAGTAGAAGATATCATTAGCATGATTAATGACATGGGTATCAAGGTTAGCGAAAACGCGCCTGATGCTGATGAATTAATGATGCAAGAAACCACGACAGACGAAGACGCAGCGGAAGCTGCCGCTGCAGCCCTTGCTACTGTAGAAAAAGAAATCGGCCGTACAACAGACCCTGTTCGCATGTATATGCGTGAAATGGGTACTGTTGAACTTCTTACCCGTGAAGGCGAAATTGTTATCGCTAAACGTATTGAAGAAGGCATTAACCAAGTACAGATTTCGGTTGCTGAATACCCAGAAGCGATCACTTACCTACTTGAACAGTGGGATAAGTTTGAAGCAGAAGAGATGCGCCTTAGCGACATTATCTCTGGCTTTTTCGATCCTGATGCAGACGAAGCACCACCAATTGCTGCCACTAACATTGGCTCTGAATTAAGCGAAAAACAGCTTGATGACAGCGACGATGATGATGACAGCGATGATGAAGACGAAGAAGAAGTAGATACAGGTCCAGATCCTGAAGAAGCGCGCATCCATTTCGAAAACTTACGTGATTTATACACTAAAGCACGTGAAACATTCGATAAAAAAGGTCGCTCTCATCCAGAATCTCAAGCCGCAATTTTAGAAATTGGTGAGTTGTTCAGAACCTTTAAACTTGTGCCTAAACAATTTGACCGCATGGTTAATAACATGCGTGAAATGATGGACCGAGTTCGCGTTCAAGAACGTCTTATCATGAAGCATGCAGTACAAGTTTCAAAGCTTCCAAAGAAAACCTTTGTTAAGCACTTTGCAAACAACGAAACTGACACAGCATGGCTTGATATTGAAATTGCAGCTAACGAAAAGCATTCAGCTAAACTTGAAGAAGTGAAGCCTGAAATACTTCGTTGTATTAGCAAACTTTCTTCAATGGAAGAAAGCACTGGCTTAAGCATTGAACGTATTAAAGATATAAACCGTCGCATGAGTATTGGTGAAGCGAAAGCGCGCCGTGCTAAAAAAGAGATGGTAGAAGCGAACTTACGTCTGGTAATTTCAATCGCTAAAAAATACACCAACCGTGGTTTACAGTTCTTGGATTTAATTCAAGAAGGTAATATTGGTTTGATGAAAGCGGTTGATAAGTTTGAATACCGTCGTGGTTATAAGTTCTCAACTTATGCTACGTGGTGGATCCGCCAAGCAATTACTCGCTCTATTGCTGACCAAGCAAGAACGATCCGTATTCCAGTACATATGATTGAAACGATCAATAAATTGAACCGTATTTCACGTCAAATGTTACAAGAAATGGGTCGTGAGCCAAATCCAGAAGAATTAGCTGAACGCATGATGATGCCTGAGGATAAAATCCGTAAGGTACTTAAGATTGCAAAAGAGCCAATTTCAATGGAAACACCGATTGGTGATGATGAAGATTCGCACTTAGGCGACTTCATTGAAGATACGACTATTGATTCGCCTATCGATTCGGCAACAATGGAGTCTCTTCGTGGCGCAACTAACGATGTGCTCGCTGGCTTAACTGCCCGTGAAGCGAAAGTACTGCGTATGCGTTTTGGTATTGATATGAATACCGACCACACGTTGGAAGAAGTAGGTAAGCAGTTTGATGTAACACGTGAGCGTATTCGTCAAATTGAAGCGAAGGCACTACGTAAATTACGTCACCCTTCTCGCTCTGATTTACTGAAAAGCTTTTTAGACGCTAAATAATCTAGCGTTACATTATGAGTTAACTCAAAAGGCCGCTGTAGCGGCCTTTTTTCTATTTCAAGGAAATAAACATGGCTTGGATCCAAATCCGTATCAATGCCAATGCTGCAACCGCTGATGCAGTTAGTGACTTATTAATGGAAGCTGGTAGTGCTTCTGTTACTTTTATTGATGCTAAAGACACCCCTATTTACGAACCCAAAATTGGCACTGTCGTTTTTTGGGCTGATACCACAGTAATTGGTCTGTTCGAAGCTAATCACGATATGAACGCCGTGGTTGCGTTATTAAAGCGCCATGATGAGCTCAAAGACAATTTAGTTTACAAAATCGAGCAACTCGAAGACAAAGATTGGGAACGTGAGTGGATGGATAACTTCCACCCTATTCAATTTGGCGAAAAACTATGGATTTGCCCTAGCTGGCGCGATATTCCAGACCCTGACGCAGTCAATGTGCTACTTGATCCTGGCCTTGCATTTGGTACTGGCACGCACGCCACCACCGCGCTGTGTTTAAAGTGGCTTGAAAGCCAAGACTTAAGCGGCAAAACAGTAGTCGATTTTGGTTGTGGTTCAGGCATATTAGGTATAGCAGCAATTAAATTAGGCGCTGAGCGCATGATAGGGATAGACATTGATCCGCAAGCGCTAGAAGCAAGCTTAGATAACGCTAACCGTAATGGCGTTGCTGACAAGCTTGAGGTTTACCTACCTGAAAACCAACCTGAATTTACAGCTGATATTGTTGTGGCAAATATTTTAGCGCAACCTCTGCGTGAGCTTCATAGTGTGATTTTAGGATTATTAAAACCAGGTGGTAAAATTGCCATGTCGGGCATTTTAGAAGAGCAAGCAAAATCGGTTGCTGATATATATGCGCCCTTTATTGAACTTGATGAGATTGCCAGTGAAGGCGATTGGACCCGAGTCAGTGGCATTAAAAAAGCATAATAGTGCGTTTTTAAAAATTTAGAGCATTAACTCAAAAGTCGTTTCTAGAGCCTGTATTTAACAGGCTTTACTATTTTTTTACATAATAAAAAATAAAGATTTTTTATTATAAAAACAACGACCGTTCAAAATTCACACAAATAAACCGCTTCGTCATACGGTTATCAAATGTCAATACGAAAAGAGCAAAAAAAAGTCACTTTTGTTCAATTTATAGCCTTTGATTTTTGCGCAAAAAGCCGTAAACTTAGCGCCCCTTGAAAAGAGGCCTATTGAATATCGTGCGTATCGGTTCATACCAACTTGAGAATAATGTCATTGTCGCGCCTATGGCGGGCATAACAGACAGACCATTTAGACAGTTATGTCGTCGTTTAGGCGCTGGCCTTGCTGTGTCTGAAATGCTGTCGTCTAATCCGAAGGTTTGGAAAACCGAAAAGTCGATGAACCGAATGGATCATTCTGGTGAGTCGGGTATACGTGCGGTGCAAATTGCAGGAGCAGACCCTGAGCTTATGGCACAGGCCGCACAATTCAATGTTGCAAACGGTGCACAGATCATAGATATCAATATGGGGTGCCCAGCAAAAAAAGTGAACAAGAAACTTGCAGGCTCAGCCTTATTACAGTTTCCAGAACTCGTGGAAGAGATTATTGATGCCGTCGTTAATGCGGTTGATATACCTGTAACACTTAAAATCCGTACTGGATGGGATCAGGACAACCGTAATGGTGTAGAGATTGCAAGAATAGCTGAACGTTATGGCATTGCATCACTGGCTGTACATGGGCGCACGCGCGCATGTATGTACAAAGGTGATGCTGAGTACGCCACAATTAGGGATATAAAACGTTCAGTGTCGATACCTGTGGTTGCTAATGGTGATATTACATCACCTGAAAAAGCAAAGCAGGTTTTGGACTATACGGGTGCAGATGCCATCATGATTGGTCGAGCCGCCCAAGGTCGCCCTTGGATATTTAGGGAGATAGACCACTATTTGCGAACTGGTGAACATATGCAGCCACCTGCTATTGCAGAGGTGCGCAGTATTTTAATGGAGCATTTAACCAACCTCCATATGTTTTACGGTGAGCCAATGGGAGCACGAATCGCTCGCAAACATGTATCTTGGTATTTGCAAACCCATGACAGTGACGGTCAGTTTAGGCGAGTATTTAATGCGCTCGACAATTCCGAGGAACAGGTCGTCGCATTAGAGCAATACTTTAAAACACTAGCAGCTAACTAAGAAAGAAAGAGACTTTATAATGTTCGAACAAAACGTGACTTCTCCATTTATCACAAACCCTCATGTTCAGTCACACGAGAAACCGCAGCCATTGCGTGATGCAGTAAAAAAAGCTGTTCACCACTACTTAAAACAGCTTAACGGTCAAGATGTGCAAGACGTTTACGACCTTGTTCTTTCTGAGCTAGAAGCGCCATTGCTTGAAGAAGTAATGACTTACACACGTGGCAACCAGACTCGTGCGGCAATTTTACTAGGTATCAACCGTGGTACTTTACGTAAAAAGCTAAAAAAATACGGTATGAACTAATACCTAAGGTATTGATGCCGTAATTGCTTTACCGCGCTTACTGATTCAATACACTGAGTGTTTTATAAAACACTCTTAAAAAAGCACCTTAGGGTGCTTTTTTTATCTGTAAAATTTATTAACGAAATTGCAAAATGCTCACGCTTTATGGGTCGTTATAAGTCGTTTTTTGAGTCGTAATCAGTTAAAATACGCGCTTCTAAGCTAGCTCATTAACTGAGGAAATCAAACTACAATGGATACACATCGTCCTATACGTCGCGCACTTTTGAGTGTGTCAGACAAAACCGGTATTGTTGAATTTGCCCGTGCACTAGAAGCACAAGGTGTTGAAATACTTTCAACTGGCGGCACTTGTAAACTACTTGCTGATAATGCGATTAAAGTTACCGAAGTATCAGATCACACCGGACACCCTGAGATCATGGATGGTCGCGTAAAAACCCTACACCCAAAAATTCATGGCGGTATTCTTGCTCGTCGTGGCCAAGATGAAGGCGTAATGGCAGATAACAACATTGCTGCTATCGACATCGTTGTAGTTAACTTATACCCCTTTGCGAATACTGTCGCTCAAGAAAACTGCAGCCTTGAAGATGCTATTGAAAACATCGATATTGGCGGCCCAACCATGGTGCGTGCAGCAGCTAAAAATCACAAAGATGTGACGATTGTTGTTAACGCAAGCGACTACGACCGTATTATCAGCGAAATGCAAAATAATAACGGCTCAACCACCTACAAAACCCGCTTTGATTTAGCTATTGCCGCCTATGAGCACACAGCGCAATACGACGGTATGATTGCTAACTACTTCGGTAAAATGGTGCCTGATTACACAGAAGAAGCCGCTGAAGATACTAAGTTCCCACGTACTATTAATATGCAATTCACTAAAAAACAAGATATGCGTTACGGTGAAAATTCGCATCAAGATGCCGCGTTTTATGTTGAAAGCGACATCACTGAAGCGTCTGTGGCGACAGCGACTCAGCTACAAGGTAAAGCATTATCGTTTAACAATATTGCCGATACCGATGCCGCACTTGAGTGTGTTAAAGAATTTGATGTACCTGCGTGTGTTATTGTAAAACATGCTAATCCATGTGGTGTTTCAATTGGCGACAATATCTTAGAAGCGTACGATCGCGCTTTTAAAACAGATCCAACGTCAGCGTTTGGCGGCATCATTGCTTTTAACCAAGAGCTTGATGCAAAAACTGCACAAGCGATTGTTGAACGTCAATTTGTTGAAGTTATTATCGCACCAAGCGTAAGTGCAGAAGCGGCTCAAATAGTCTCGGCTAAGCAAAATGTTCGCTTATTAGAGTGTGGTGAGTTTTCAGCTAAAGGCACAGGCCATGATATTAAACGCGTTAATGGCGGCGTTCTAATTCAAGACCGTGATTTAGGTATGGTAACGCAAGACGACTTAACGGTTGTCTCTAAGCGCCAGCCTTCTGAGCAAGAACTTAAAGACTTACTGTTCTGTTGGAAAGTGGCTAAATTTGTTAAATCAAACGCCATTGTTTATGCCCGCGACGGTATGACTATTGGTGTTGGCGCAGGCCAAATGAGCCGTGTTTACTCAGCTAAAATTGCCGGTATTAAAGCCGCTGATGAAAACCTTGAAGTTAAAGGCTCAGTCATGGCATCAGATGCATTTTTCCCATTCCGTGATGGCATTGATGCTGCAGCCGCAGCAGGTATTACCGCGGTTATTCAACCGGGTGGTTCAATGCGCGATGAAGAAGTAATTGCCGCAGCTGATGAAGCTGGTATGGCAATGGTGTTTACGGGTATGCGCCATTTCCGCCATTAATCGCTTAAAGAGCTAACTACTTCAGTTAGCTCTTTTTGTTTGCATCAAATTCACGTATTCTGCTTATTCTATAACCATGACTAACAATTATAATGTGAAGGATTAGACGATGAAATTTGCACTAAAATCTCTACTGGTTGCCACGCTGTCATTAAGTTCAACAATGGCATTAGCACACAACCATGGCCACGACTCAGCATTAACAAATGCAGTTAAAGCAAGCGAGCGCAGTAGTGAACGCGACCAATACCGCAATCCTGTAGAAACCCTCGAGTTTTTTGGCTTTAAACCAACAATGACTGTGGTAGAAATTGCGCCTGGCGGTGGTTGGTATAGTGAAATTTTAGCGCCAGCACTAAAAGAGCAAGGCACCTATTATGCCGCGCATTTTCCTGCTGATTCATCGGTAGGTTACTACCAACGTTCTCTTGCTGGTTTTAAAGCTAAAATCGCTGAAGATGCCCGCTTTAGTGACGTTAAACTTACTGAGTTTGCTCCTTCTACTCATTTAGATATTGCTCCTGCAAGTAGCGCCGATATGGTACTTACTTTTCGTAATGTCCATAACTGGTACATGAGTAAAGATAAAAAAGCTGCAAGCAATGCGTTTAAGTCATTTTATACAGCACTTAAACCTGGCGGCACTTTAGGCGTAGTTGAACATCGCCTACCCGAAGAGCAAGCCGATGAAATGCAAAAGTCATCAGGTTATATGAAGCAGAGTGTGGTTATTGCACTTGCTGAACAAGCAGGTTTTGAACTTGAAGCAAAAAGCGATATTAATGCAAACCCTCTTGATACAGCCGATCACCCTAAAGGGGTATGGACCCTTCCACCGAGCCTTAGACTTGGCGAGCAAGATGCCGCTAAATATAAAGCCATAGGTGAAAGCGACCGTATGACGCTGAAATTTAAAAAACCGCTTTAAATAGGAAATTCGCCATGAATGTATTAGTCATTGGCAGCGGCGGCCGCGAACACGCACTTGCGTTTAAGGCCGCTCAAAATACAAAAGTAAACACTGTTTATGTTGCTCCAGGTAATGCGGGCACAGCCCTTGAGCCAAAACTTGAGAACGTTGCAATTAACGTTGAAGATCTTGATGGACTACTTAGCTTTGCACAGCAAAATAATGTTGAGCTAACCATTGTTGGTCCAGAAGTGCCGCTAGTATTAGGTGTTGTTGATAAGTTTCGTGAACACGGCTTAGCTATTTTTGGCCCAACAGCAGGTGCAGCCCAGCTTGAAGGGTCTAAATCGTTCACTAAAGACTTTTTAGCACGTCATGCTATCCCAACCGCTGATTACCAAACGTTTGAACAAATCGACCCTGCGCTTGCCTATTTAAAAGAGAAAGGCGCACCGATTGTTATAAAAGCCGATGGTTTAGCGGCAGGTAAAGGCGTGATTGTAGCCATGAACGAGCACGAGGCTGAAGAGGCTATTCGCGATATGCTTGCGGGTAATGCCTTTGGTGAAGCTGGCAGCCGTGTTGTGATTGAAGAGTTTTTAGAAGGTGAAGAAGCGTCATTTATTGTGATGGTTGATGGTAAAAACGTATTGCCGTTTGCAACCAGCCAAGATCATAAACGTGCTTACAATGGCGATGCGGGTCCAAATACTGGCGGTATGGGGGCTTATTCTCCGGCACCGGTAGTGACTAATGAAATTCATCAACGCATTATGAATGAAGTGATTTACCCTACGGTAGAAGGTATGGCTAGCGAAGGCCATCCGTACACTGGCTTTTTGTATGCAGGCTTGATGATAGATGACACCGGCACACCAAAAGTAATTGAATATAACTGTCGTTTTGGCGACCCTGAAACACAACCTATGATGCTACGTTTGCAATCAGACTTAGTTGAACTGATTGAAGCTGCTAATCGTGTAGAACTTGATAAAACCACTATTGAGTTCGACTCACGCGCTGCTGTAGGTATTGTTTTAGCTGCCAAAGGTTATCCAGATAGCTACCCGAAAGGTGATGCGATTAGTGGCCTGAAAGTAGCTTACCCTGAAGGCGAAAAAGTTTTTCATGCAGGAACTAAGCAAGACGGTAACAATATTGTGACTGCCGGTGGCCGTGTACTATGTGCAACGGCACTGGGTAATACAGTTACACAAGCACAGCAGCGCGCTTACAAACTGGTTGATGAAATCAACTGGAACGGCATGGAATACCGTACAGATATAGCCTATCGTGCAATTGCTCGTGAACAATAATTATTGAGTTTTACTCATTAAACTTTATAAGCGCAGATTATCTGCGCTTTTTACTGCTACACTATAAAAAAATAATCAGGGCACAGGTTAATATTGGAATTTAAAACCTTGCGCTATCATGCGATAGCGGTCGTAATACTAATTTTTATCTTTTTTATTATCAGCACATTGGCAACAAACTTTGTGATGCCATCTCGCTATACCATAGATAAAATAACTCCTGTTTACCTCGATCATGCATATTACATAGACAAGAGTAAAACACAAAACTTCGCAGAAGTAATGAGTAATAAAGCGCAGTTTACAGCGCAAGAATTTAACGATATTCCTTGGAGTTTTCAACAGAAAAATTATTGGTTACGCCTTGATTTAGAAAACAAAAGCAGCAAAGAAGAAGATGTGGTGGCGCACTTTGATAACCCTATGGTGGATCACCTCACTATATATCGGCTCAATAGTAATAACCAGCTACTCGACACTTATAAACTTGGTGATAAAGAGCCGCACCTTACTTTATTTAAGTACAGCGTGCCCCATATTCGTTTTAAGCTTGATGGCCAATCTAAACAACAATTAGTCATAAAAATAGATACCGTGGGGATTAGTAAAACCCCAATTCATTTGTATCGCCATACTGTATTTGTTGACTTAGTGCGCTCTCAAACAGGCATTTGGGGAATTTTTGCTGGCGTACTATTAATGGCTTCGCTGTACAACTTATTGCTCTATTTTGGCATTAAAGACCGTGTTTACTTAGTTTATATTGGCTACATTATTAGCGCTATTGCATTAATGGGAACTGTGCTGGGATTTGGCTTTTATTTATGGCCGCTTGAATGGCAATTATTTATTCACGAAAAAGTCATTGTGGTCAACTACACCATGGCGTTTTTTACCCTCGCATTTTGTACACTGTTTTTGCGTTATCACAAAGACGGCTGTTGGCGTTATAAATTAAGCATCGGTTTATTAAGGCTGATGCTAGTTCTCGGTATATTGAGCTTTTTCATTCCCGAAAACATAGCTGCGCCGATATTTTTTGTAATTTTAGGATCACTCTATATTGTCTGCTCCATTTTAATTTATAACAAATTAAGAAGTGGTTTTCGTTGGGCTAAGTTTTATGTGTTTTCATGGGTGCCACTGATCATTGGCGCAGCCGTTCAACCTTTAGAGCTCACAGGTGTTATTTCCTATAGCTTTTCAATACGCCATGCATTTTTAATTGCCATTTTGTGTGAAATTGTCCTAATGGCAATGGCACTTGCTGATCGGATTCGTTACCAGCGTGAGCAAGCGCTATATCATGCAACACATACCCAGCAAACTAAGCTACTCAATAGCGCCAAACTAAAATATGCCTTTATGGCACTCAAGGCACAGCGGCGCTCTACCACTTTATGTTTGGTGAAAATACGTCATTTTAACTCTCTAAATACCATTATTACGCCCTCGCAAGGGTATGAGCTAATTAAACATGTTGCTCACGAACTTGAATGCCAATTAAGCTTTGAACGAGAGTTTTTTCATCTCAACAGTGGTATTAATCAGCCAGCTAAAATTGCTGATTTAGGCAGTGGCGTATTTGCCTGTATTTCCACTAAAAACCAGAGTCAGTATACGCTCGAAGAATTACTCAAACAGATCTTAAATAAGTTACCAAAAACATATCAAATTAAAGGTCTAGACTTACAACTTAATTACAGTGTTGGCATTAGTGGTTACGGTAAACGTGATGATTTTGAGTTTTGGTTAAAACGAGGCTATTTAGCATTACACGACGCTAAACATAACCTAAGCAAAGTAAGCTCATCACTTGCATATGACAACCTTACCATGGACGTTGCCCTTGCAGCCAAGCTACAACAAGCGATAAGAGAGGATCAGCTGGCACTGTATTATCAACCACAGGTAAGCTTAGAGGAGTGCAGTATAAACGGCGCTGAAGCCTTACTACGTTGGCCCGATGCTGACTTTAAAAGCATTTCGATAGAAAAGCTAATTATACTCGCCGAACACACTGGTATTATTAATGAATTAACAATTTGGGTTATTGAACAAGCCTGTAAAGACATTGCAAAGCTGGCATCCGATGGCATAAGCAATCATAGTATTAGTATTAATTTAAGTGCAAAAAATCTAGCCATTACTAATTTGACTGAAAAAGTAGAGAATATTTTAATTAAATATCAAGTTGCCCCTCACTTATTAAAGTTTGAACTGACTGAGTCTGCTTTTGTCGAAAACCAAGATGCATTAGTCACCTTAGTTGAGGAACTTGCCACCTTGGGCGTTAAAGTGGTACTCGATGACTTTGGTACGGGTTATTCATCGCTTAGCTACTTAGTTAACTATCACTTTAGCGAACTTAAAGTAGATAAGTCGTTCGTGTTTGATTTAACTGATAACCGTGCGCATCAGGTTATTGTACAAACAGCCATAGATATGGCACATAATCTGGGCCTAACTATCACGATTGAGGGCGTAGAGACTCAAGAGGTTCATCAACTACTTACAACGATGAACGCCGACCGTACTCAAGGCTACTTGTATGCCAAAGCACTCTCTTATGATAATTATTTAGACTTCTTAAAAAGCCAATACAGCCTAAAAATGTTAAACTCCCCTTTTTAACATCTTTGGGGCCAAGAAAAGATGCAAGGTACACTGCGTAAATTAAAGTCGAGCTTAACAGAGCCAGTTCAATATCATCTACCTGTAGGTGAGCAGCTGGTTGATTTAAATGCCTTAATTGGCAAACAGCTAACCCTTACTTTTAGTGGCACAATTTTGTGCTCTAACTGTGGTAAAAAAACCAAAAAGAGCTACTCTCAAGGGCATTGCTTTGTGTGTATGCGCAAACTTGCCAGTTGCGATATGTGTATCATGAAACCTGAAACCTGCCATTACGACCAAGGCACCTGCCGCGAGCCAGAGTGGGGCGAAGAAAATTGCATGATCCCGCATTTTGTTTACCTAGCAAATACCTCTGGATTAAAAGTAGGCATTACTCGCCATACACAAATACCTACCCGTTGGATTGACCAAGGGGCAACCCAAGCTTTACCTATTTTTAAAGTGCAGACTCGTTTACAATCGGGCTTTGTTGAAGTAGCGCTGGCACAGTTTATTGCTGATAAAACCAATTGGCGCAATATGCTTAAAGGGCAAAACGACGCGCTTGATTTAAAAGCAGCGGCCGCTGAACTTATTCCACAAATAAGCGAAAAGCTCACAGAGCTGAGTGAGTTGTTTGGCGCAACCGCCATTGAACAGCTTGATGAAGATGTAGTAAGCCTTGATTTTCCAGTCAGTGAATACCCAAGCAAAATTAGCTCATTTAACTTTGATAAAAACCCTGTTGTTAGCGGTATTTTACAAGGTATAAAAGGTCAGTACTTAATTTTTGATAGCGGTGTGATTAATATTCGAAAATTCACCTCTTATGAAGTGAGTGTAGACTCAGAATAACCATTTGCTGCTTGGTTATAAAATGCTATCCATTGCTGTCGTGTTAATGGATAGCAATAATAGTAACCCTGAATAATATTGCAGCCTATTGTTGCTAAGTGTGCCTCTTGCGAGGCATGCTCAACTCCTTCAGCAACCACATCTAATCCTAAACTTGTCGCCATAGCTATAATGGCCGCTACAATTTGGCTATTGCCGTATTCATCAGGAATTTTCGCAATAAAACTGGCATCAATTTTTAATGAGTTAAAGGGCAATTTGGTTAAATAGCTTAACGCCGAATACCCCGTGCCAAAGTCATCAAGCGCAATATGCACACCTAGCGTTTTAAGCTGTTGTAATTGTTCTTTTGCCTGTGAAAAAGAGCCTATAAAGCTACTTTCGGTCAGCTCTATTTCAAGTAAATTACCTGGTAATTGATAGTGAGTTAGCATGGCTTTAATATTATCAGCCAACTTACCTTGACTTAGGTGGCAAGCAGATACATTAATCGCTAAACGTCCGAGATTCATTCCTTTTGCTTGCCAAAGAGTTAACTCTTTACCGGCTTGGTTAATAACCCATAAATCGAGACGTACAACTAAACCTAACTCTTCAGCGAGTGGAATAAACTGCGCTGGTGAAATAGTGCCTAAATCAGGGTCATGCCAACGCAGTAATGCTTCAGCCCCCATAATCGCCCCTGTTTTTAAACATTTTTTAGGCTGAAAATAAAGCTCAAACTCATCATGTTCGAGTGCATGTTGAAAGCGGCTCATCATCGCTAAGCGCTCAAGGGAGCGGGCATTCATTGAGGGTTGAAACAACTGAAACGAATTACGCCCCACATCTTTTGAGCGATACATGGCAATATCAGCATGCTTTAATAATGTTTCACTGTCCAAGCCATCATCTGGATAAACGGCTGCACCTATAGAGGCGGTAACACCCACTTCAAATCCTTCCAATTTAAAGGGGGTATTTAAGTGATTTAAAATCCCTTCTGCGAGTCTGATAACAGCTGCTACGTTTTCAACCTCACACAATACGATAAACTCATCCCCCCTAATCGTGCCAATGTATCTCCCTCATTGAGGGTGTTAATAATACGCTCAGAGACTAATTTTAATAAGGTATCACCGGCGTTATGGCCTAAGCTGTCGTTTACCTCTTTAAAACGGTCAAGATCAATAAACATTACCGCTAACATTTGTTTATCTCTGTGAGCAGCGGCCAGTGCCATAGAGAGTCTATCGTTAAATAAGCGCCTGTTAGGTAAGCCTGTTAGCTCATCAAAATATGCTAGCTGCACCACTTTTTCTTCTGCGCTTTTTCGCTCTGTTATGTCACTAAAAATAGCGGCATAAATCACATCACTATGACTTGGCTCTTTTATTTCTATAATACTGAGCCACTCAATATAAATATCGCCAGATTTTTTACGATTATGAATTTCCCCCTGCCATACCCCAGTTTTGGTCAGTGAGTCCCACATTTTTATGTAAAAGTTTTTATCATGACGCCCTGAGCTCAACATATTAGGCCGCTTACCTATCACCTCATATTCTTTGTAACCGGTTAAATGAGTAAATGCAGGGTTTACTTGCATAATCACTCCATTCGAGTCGGTGATCATGATGCCATCTAGGGAGGAGTCGATAATTTTATTGGCTAAGAATAAATTACGCTGTGAGTGCTGCAGTGCAATATCACGCTGTTGAAGTACCTTTTCAAGCTCGCAGCAATACGCAGTTTCAATTTCATTAATTAAGTTTTCAAGCGATAATACACCGTTTATTTGATTATTTTCGCTTACTACTAAATGCCGAATATTACTCTCCGACATCAACCTGTAAGCATCAAAAAGGCTGTCTTGAGGGCTTATTTTATAAAGAGGACGGCTCGCTAAATCCCAACAAACAAGATGGTTGTGCTGCTCGGTGATCAGTTTGAGTAAATCTCGCTGGGTAATAATGCCATGGGCATTTTCATCTTCATTAAGGACTAAAACAACTTTCTCGGCGTGTTCACGCATTAAGTTAACTGCATCATTGATAGCTAATGAACTCGGTACTACCCTAATATTTTTGTTATATTGCTCGTTTATCGGTCTAAATTGCAGGTAATGCTCTAACCCTTGATTACTAACAATATCAGTAATACTGATCACCCCGCTCGGGTTATCATTGGCATCAGTCACCAGTAAATGCCTGACGCCATGCTTATTAAACACCATCGCGGTATCGGTTAATAATTGTTGGCTGGATACACTTAATACAGGGCTCGACATCACTTTCTCAATCATTACCTGTCTAAGAGTCTGATCAGAAAAGTTAAGCGTTAAACAATCAGTTTCAGTCCACACTCCCACTATTTGTTGCTGATGTTTAACAAAAATAGCGCTAACATTGTGCGCACGCATTAATTTTACCGCTTCAATTAAAGGGGTATTCTCAGTACAGGCGATCACTTTATTGGTAAAAACATCGCATACTTTTTGATAGCGGCTAGTGTGGGGCATTGCTTCTACTTCCAAAATTAAACCAATGCACGATTATAAATTATTCAGTAAATAACAATTTGATTTAGGACAATATATGAGCATCAGTTACCCATTAATTATTATTTATAATAATGAGATTGAGCTATTAGAGCATGCAGATGAGTTACATGATTTTATTTATACTATGGACGTGAATGAGCAGAAAAACGTAGTTATTTTAGATAAAGTAGGTGGCTATCAAGGTTTAAATGGCGATGCGCATAATGCACTCAGTGCAATACAATTAGCGCAATTGGTAAAGGAATACTTAGCAAAAGAAGGACAATGTTGCCTCAGTAAAATAGAGCAGCTTACTCCTGATCAGACATTTATGTTACTCGCCGAAATCAACTAAGGCCTTAACGTGTGCAATCGCACTGCGCCCTAAAGCTGATAGCGAATATCCTCCCTCTAGGTAAGAGATAATTCCTAAGCAATCATGTTGTTGGCTAAATTGCGCTAATTGCTCAGTAAGCCATATATAATCACTTTCAACAAACTTAAGACTGGCCATATCATCTTCAAGGTGCGCGTCAAATCCTGCGCTTATAAAAAGTAGCTCAGGCTTAAATTCTGTTAATCTTGGTAGCCATTGTTGCTCATAAAGTACCTTTAAATCAGTACCATCACTAGCAATAGGCAAAGGTGAATTTATCAACGTGGCGTTATTTTTAATGGCAGTATTTGGATAAAATGGATATTGAAATAACGAGCACAGCAACACATTTTCATCATCCATAAAAATATCTTGCGTACCATTGCCATGGTGCACATCAAAATCGATAATGGCAATGCGTTTTACCCCTTTGCTTTGTGCATATTTAACCGCAATCGCAAGGTTGTTAAACACACAAAAACCAGAAGAGCTGTCGCGATTAGCGTGATGCCCTGGCGGGCGTACTGAGCAAAACGCGGCATCCAATTTACCCTCTAAAATCTCATCAACAGCGAGTAATCCTGCCCCTACTGCACGTTCAATTGCTTTCAATGAATCGGGGCATAACCAGGTATCGCCGTCCAAATCGCTGAGCCCTTCGGTTGGGATCATACTTTCTACATGCTTAATGTGTTGTTCACTATGCGCTAATAAATAGTGCTGACGCGAAGCCTTAGGCGCTTGTTTTTGCTCAATGGCGACATCCAGTCCACTTGCAAGTAAACGGTCGTTAATCGCATCCAAACGCTCAGGGCACTCTGGATGATCGTCAATCATTTTATGTTTTCGACAGTGGGGGTGAGAAATAATCGCAGTGCGCATAGTTAACTCCAAAAATAAGTTGCTTAACGAGTATAACAAAGCCACCTTAGGGTGGCTTTGCGACTTTGGTTGATACTAAACGACTATATAAGCAAGGTTCTGGTTATTTAGCTTTTAAGTCAAGATTTCTAAAATCAAAGCTAAAATCGGTCACCTGCGTTGAAACTGCCTTCATTTTCGCTGATTCTACACGGTTATCTGCACTCATAGAAAAACGAATAAAGGCATCTGCCTCTAATAGCTTTTCATCCCATTTAACAATAAAGGTATTACCTGTGTAATGCTCCAACTCACCTTTGAGGCGCTTTGTATGGGTAAAATCAATGCGTAATTTACCATCTAACTCTTCAATTATTACATCGCCATACCAATCATCATGCAACGTACCGGTGTAATTAATGGTTGGCAATGCCGGCTGGATATCTGCTGGCACTGAAGGAGCCGCGTTAGCATAGGCTTTTTCTTTACCTGCAAAGTGCTTTTTAGCTAAATCTTCAACCCAGTCTTTATCTTCAAGCTCTAGTACATCTTCAAATACTTCATGAGTCACCGCCGATAATGCAGAAAACGCTTGTTGGTTGCTTAATATCACAATTCCCACATTTTTCTCTGGCAAAAGAGTAACCTGCGAGACCATACCTAAAATACCACCACCATGTGCCAGCTTCTTAACGCCGTGGTAATCTTCTATACTCCAGCCCAACCCATAACCTCTAAATTGCTGATAGTACGCTTCATAAGCACTTTTGGATGCTAGTGAGGTAATATGTGGGTGCCACATTTGTGCTTGCTGCTTTTCACTAAATAGCTGCTCGCCATTAGGCATTTTGCCACCAGCAAGTTGAGTACGTAGCCATTGGCTCATATCATTTACGCTTGATGCAATGGCTCCTGCGCCTCTGAAGTCTTCAAGGTAATTAACAAAAAAGGGATGCAATTTACCGTCCATTGGGATGTGCCCAATTGCCCAGTTTTTGTTATTTTTAGCGATACGCGAAAAGCCAGCCCGTGAGTTGCTCATATTGAGCGGCTGTAAAATATTTTTTTCAATGTAGTCGTTCCAGCTCATCCCCGATATACGGGCAACAACTTCACCAGCGGTAACAAACATTAGATTGTTGTAAGCATATTGGCTACGAAAACTGCTAGCAGGTTTTAAATATTTCAGCCCCGATAAAATATCGGCTACCGATTTATCAGTACTTGGCCAAATCATTAAATCACCTTGACCAAGCCCTAAACCACTGCGATGACTTAGCAAATCGCGAATTCGCATTTCACGGGTAACGTATGGGTCATGCAATCTAAATTCGGGTAGGTGATCAATTACGCGATCATCCCAGCTTAATTTGCCTTCATCTACCAGCTTAGCCAGTGCTGCACTGGTAAATGCCTTGGTATTTGAAGCAATGCCAAATAAAGTGTCTTTATTCACCTTGCTATTAGTATTGAGGTTGGCAACACCAAAGCCTTTAGCGAATACAACTTTGTCATTTTCAACAATAGCAACGGCCATTCCGGGTACATCAAACCGTGTCATTGAAGCGTTGATCACCTCTGAAATTTTATCGGTATCAACCGCTGCAGAGCTCGTGAACGCCCAGCCAACCAATAATGCGGCTGTGGCTAATTTTGTTAGTTTCATTGTGTTACCTTAGGTTATTATTTTTGTTTAATCTTGATAAACCGCAAATTCTATTTCGGCGCGCGCTTTATTCGTATCTTGCTTACTCGGGTAAGCTAAAATACGTTGACTGTAGTGTTCGGGTACGCCAGCCTCAAGTGCGCCTCGGTATACATGCTGCACGTACCAATCATAAGGTAGCAGTGTGTCGTCATGTGTGTTTGCTATATAGCAGTGCACATTAATATCATCGTCATCTAAAAGGCTCACGGTTAAATCAACACAGTCGTAATTAGGGCCTTCAATTTTATCTAAGATCTCTTTTTCGGCCTCATTAAGCTGATACACCACCCCATATACCACGGCATCGGGTTCATTAGTGGGCACAATAGTGCATTTACCTGAACCATCAGCAAAGGCCATATTAAAGGTTAACTTATAACCTTTTAAAAGCGCCGTACCCACACGTTTTGCATTAGGTAAACGTGCCAATAAACGATTAGATGACATATTGGAGCCAAACGAAAAATTATATAACGCCATACTATTCCTTAGGGTCTATTGACCTTTCAAGATCAAATTTGCAAAGGTCAACAGACCTCTGTTAAATAACAACTCGCACAGCCAGTGCGATTAAAATAATGCCAATGCCGCGATCGAACCAATAACCACTTTGTTGAAAAAAGTTACGCACCCGTGCTTTTGATAGCAATAGCGACAAAATAGAAAACCAAGCCCAAGTAGCAAGCGCCATATAAACACCATACCCCACTTGCACTATTACCGGTGTAGTAGGACTAATCACTAAGGTAAACAGCGACATAAAAAATAGCGTAGCCTTAGGGTTTAATGCATTGGTAAAAAAACCACGGCGAAACGCACGCCATGATGACTCAACTGCAAGGCTGGGTTTTATCTGCTCATTATTGGCGGTATTTGAAGGTTTAGCAGCGCGAAGCGCCTGCACACCTAAATACGCTAAATAAGCACCGGCTATATATTTAAGTGCCATAAACAACGAAGGCGATTGAGTTAAAACCAGCGCGACTCCCAACACACAATAAGCTATGTGTAATAAAATAGCTGCGCCTACACCTGCACTGGTCCATAGCGCATTATACCTTCCGTACTGTACACTTTGTTTAAGGACTACCGCAAAGTCGGGCCCAGGGCTGGCCACTGCAAAAAAATGAGCGATGGCAATTAATAAAAACTCATCAATATAAACCATGGCTAACAGGCTTGCTCTGGCGAAAAAGCTAACAATAATGGATTAGCCGACTGATTAACCAACGCTTTTATTTCTTTTTGCGCTTTTTTAAATTGGCCTCTTAAATGCGGTTTTAAATGTTTTTTAGAGTGTTTATCTTGCTTAAAGTAGCTTACTAAAGCATGCATAAATACAGTATGGGTTTCACTGAGCCTGGCTTCGCGATTGGCATATGGGTTGTAACATGAGCCACAACCACCCTTAAACTGGTACACAGTATTGCTCATCATCACCCCAAAACCTAAAAAGCACGCTAAAGCATCCGTTGCTTGAGGTAAGTACGCTTTACCACCTGGGGGCAATACGCCTACATGATGAATTAAAATGGTAGCAAGAGTACCTGCAAAGCTAGCTACTAAATCTTGTGGCTGATTAATTTGGTTTGGGTTAAACGACACATTAATTGTATGGCTTGGTGGCACCATTAAATGGCAGTGCTCACCACGTAGATGCTCACTAAATTCAAAATGTGGAAACACCTGAGGTTGTAATTGTTGCGGTGCAACAAGTGTCATAGGCCATTCACTCATACCAGCATAGTGTTTAACACGCGCAAACACTTTACTGGCCATTTCTTCAATGCTTGAAACCGAATCAGGAAAAAACTCGACCGTTGGCAAAATAATTTGGCTGTGCTTAGTAAAAAAATTCAGGTCAAAGTTTTCTGCAGCCCAAATAAAGGTATCAACTAGCCACTGTTGTTCTTGTTCTGCCAATAAGGGCTTTGATTTAAATAGGGTTAACATAAACTACTCTTGCCCCTTCGCCCATTGCCATGCTTGTGTATTGTATAAAGGCACCGTAGAAAGCGCGTGATGATGACTGCCCGTAGATTCTTTAGTTGAGTACGATAAATACAATAACGTATGTGTTTTAGCATCATAAATGCGACGAACTTTTAACGACTTAAACAAAATACTCTTAGATGATTTAAATACAACTTCGCCCGACTTACTACGGTCAATAGACTGTAATTGGTCTGCGGTAATTGGCCCCGTTTGACGACAAGCAATCGACATATCTGAGGGATCTGAAAAGTCTAAATTAGCCTCAATGTGACTAATATGACAAGTAACCCCAGTCACAAGCGGATCTTGCTGAGAATTAACTACCACATCCTTAGTGGTAAATAACCCTAGACTCACTGAAGCAACATCATCAGAACACCCCGTAAGCCCTGCTAAACATGCAATTAAACCACCCATTTTGAGATATTTCATAGCAAGTCCTTCGTTCATAATAAAATTAAGTTATGCCTTATACTAAACGCTTTCACTGCGATAAAACAAATTTTATAAGCAATAAAAAAGGCACGCCCGAAGGAGTGCCTTTGCAAACAAATACAGCTAAAAATTATTAAAATCTATATTGTGCACCTAGATAAACATAACGACCAGCACCGCCGCCGTAACGGCTATAGAAGTTCCCTCGGCCACTTGGATAAAATGCCCCTTTGTCGTCAAATACATTATTAATCCCACCAAATACACGTAAGTCACTCTTATCTGTCAGTGCCATAGTGTAAGACGCTGATAAACTATGCTTTAAAAATGAGCCATAGTTTTGATATGCCAGTGGCTCAGGGTTAGCAATACAACCGGCATCGCCCGTAGCACAGCGTTCATCATTTGCAGCAACATATTCAAGGTAATCTTTCTCATCTTCTTGGCTTGCTTTAAAAGCACCTACGTAATTTGTACGCCAGCGGATACGTAAGTCATCCATTTTCCATACAATCGACATAGCGGCTTTATCTTTTGAACGGCCATAACCTGCATACTGAGAAGTCACACTAGAACCATCTAACCCTTCATAGGTTTGCGAGTTTTCAATAATATGATTGTAATCAAGCTTAAATGACAGGTTACCATAGCTGCCTATGTCATATTTGTAAGTTGCAACTACATCGTAACCGCGCGCTGTTAACTCATCTAAGTTATATTCACGCTGTAGTATTTTTACGATGTTACCTTCGTCGTTACGGGTAATATCGTTACAATATTCGTTATCACTACCCCACGCAGCCTCTGAGTCATAACATTCACGCATGATGTTTTCGTTACTTATTTCATCAATTGCATCAACAATGGCAATGTCGTAATAATCAACCGCTAAGTTAAAGCCATCTAAAAACTCAGGAGAAACAGTAATACCAAAGGTATAGGTATCGGCTGTTTCTTCTTTTAAGTTTGGATTACCCGTATTTGGTGAATAGTTATTGTCTTCACTTTCAAATTTAAAGTCAGGATCATCAGCCAGCTTTTGTGCCAAGGTTGGCTCTAAACGGCAGTTATCGTGCCCTGGGTTTGTTGATGTTGCAGTTAAGCCATCACAAATATCATCAAATGAATCAAAATCGCCACGAGGGGGTGACAATAGCTCTGTAATAGTTGGGGCACGCTGTGCACGCGCATAGTTAGCACGTAGCATGTACCCGTCAATTGGCTGCCACAATAATCCTAACTTATAACTGGCTACGGTGCTGATATTATCAATACTGTAATTTGCTAAACGCAACGATGTTTCTGCCGATAAGCTTTTAGCAAATGGCACATCTTTAAGTAGTGGCACTGCAAGCTCTGCAAACGCCTCATATACTTCTACTTCACCATAAAAAGAAGGCACAACGTTAAACGTAATACCGCCCGCTTTCATATCATCGCTGGTATCTAAGCTTTGCGAGTCTTTACGATACTCTGCACCAAATACTGCAGACACATTACCTGCTGGCAATTCATATAAGTCACCGGTGATATAACCCATTACCGTGTACTGTTGAATCTCAGTATCAATAATTGGATTTGTACGGATCCAGTCAGCCATTTCAGGGGTAATAGACCCTTCACCAAATAAATTAAGCGGGACACATCCTTGCGCTCGCGCTTCGGCGTCTTTACATTGAATAGTGCCATCGGCTAGCTTTTCAGCTTGCAGGGCTTGGTTAACACGTACTGTGTTTAACTCGTTACTGCGGATTTGATGCTGTTTAAATTGACCATATCCGGCAGAAATATCCCAATCCCATGTATCATCAAACATCATACCTTGCAGGCCAGTCCAGGTACGAATAGTCGTACGGTCGTTGTCAGTGCTGATATTACCTACTTCACCAAAACGACGATCCCAATAAATACGGTCTTTGTATGGGTTACTGTCAATAATTTCTTGTGGCACATATGGGTTATCAATAGGAATATAACCTGGCGCAATATCATCGATAGGATCCCCTGTCACTGGGTCGTAGCGAGGTACATAAGCCCCTTCGTATTCATCTTCTGGTGACTTATCGTTGAACGAGCCACTCTTACTGTATTGAATTTGGAAATAACTCATGATGTCGTCTGTTACATCATAATCTACTTTTATTGCGGTCGAAAAGTTATCACTAGGTACATCAAGCATAACGTATTGTTGTGAGTTGATACCGTATATCTCTTCATTGCCTTTCCAGTCATCACGTAGTGTCTGACCGTCGTACCAAAACTGAGTGTCGTTTCGGCTGCTTTCTAAAAATACACCGCCTAAAGTGCCATCGCTTTTGCTTGCCCAATCAGCTTGTGTAATACCGCTCATACACTGATAACCATCAGCAGTGTACATTTGATTACACATCAGCTCATCATCGTAACTATGCGCCGCTTCTATTTGCGCTCGGTCGCGATCGTAAAAGGTCATACCAAAATCACGATCCCAGTTTGAGCTAACAAATACATAACCACGATCATCAGCAAATGACGTTCCGTAGTTTAAATCAAGCGTAAACTCGCGACCGCCACCATCTGTTGTTTCACCGCCTCGGGCTTGAAATTCAAAACCTTCTTTTTTTGACTGGGTAATAATATTAACTACACCAGCAACCGCATCGGCACCATAAGTGGCCGACGCACCACCACTAATAATTTCAACACGTTCTACCATGCCACTAGGAATAGTATTTAAACTGACATAATTACCACCGTAACTATTAGAGACAACACGGCGGCCATCAATCAATGTCAGCGTTCTATTAGCGCCTAAATCACGAAGCTGGACTGTTGATAAACCAGTACCCGAAATGCTTGATTGGCTGGTTGTGTTACCAATACTTTGACTCAGTGCAGGCATATTATCGATTAATACATCTGAAAGATTGCCTAAGCCTGTATCCTGAATTGATGCTCTGTCCATGGTAACCAGCGGAGTCGTAACCGAAAAACTATCACGCTTTAAACGCGAGCCTGTTACTGTTATTTTCTCTGGTACTTCTTGTACCACTTCTTCGCTTGCCTTTGCAGAAGATTGACGATCAATTGCCTCGTCATTTGCTATTGCATACCCAGATAAGCTTGCTGTTATAGCCAGTGCTAACGCACATTTTTTGGTTGATATTTTACTCACAGACTTCCCTCATTTTTTATTAGCCCATTAGTAAAAATCGCTTTTTTATTAACTTTCTAGTTATTAAATCGGTTTTGTACTAATTGGTTTGTTTTACTAATAACAGGTTGTAAGTAATCGTGAATAAAAGCACAATGAGAGGTGTCTCGTTTATATCCCTATTTTACATCTATTTAATATCTATTTATTTATAATCATGAACTTATACTTATTGTGTTAGAATGATGTAAAATTGAACGTTAACTAATTATCGTGCTAATTTGCATTAAACAACACAATAAATATTGCTAATAACTCATACTAGGAAGAGGTTTAAATACACATACTATGAATACTCAGCAGCCTTTTTCAATTGGAAATTGCCAAATATCGGCGTTTGAAAATAAGCTGTTTTGTGCTGATAAAGCCTGTATTTTACAACCTAAATTTATAGAACTGCTGACCTACTTAGTAGCATGCTACCCAAATGCAGTGAGTCGCGAACAACTAATTGAAAATGTATGGGATGGTAATCAATATGTGGGTGAAAAAGCACTCACTAATGCCATATGGCACCTTCGTAAAAGCTTTAAAGAGCTTGACCCCGACAACACCTACATAGAAACACTGCGTAAAACAGGTTATCGCTTAGTGCAAAAACCAATAATGCCAAACGCGCAGAACAGTATTGATGCATCCTCTACTCGCCCTAAATATATTTTCGCTGTAGCCATGGCTATCGTGGTCTTGTTATTCGTTGGTGCCTGGGGTTACAACGCTTTTAGCGATGAAAATAAGCCGCTTGCGCTATCGCAACAAGCAGAGCGCTTATACGATCATGTTGAAACCATTACTACCAGCCCAGGACGAGAGCTATTCCCCGCTATATCCAGCGACAGTCATTTTTTAGCATATTCTTGGCGCCGCCCTGGTCATAAAGCAAATTTATACTTACGTGATTTACATTTACCCGAACAAGCTGCAATAGCTCTTACCGACACCCCATTCATTGAAGGGCGAGCGGTATTTAGCCCCGACTTAACCTTTGTTTATTATTATCGCCGCATATCTGGTCAAGGCTGTGAGGTTATTCAGCAAAATATTGCCTCGGGAAATACCATTATTTTAGGGAAGTGTGGTAACAAAGCGAGTACCGATATAGACATAAATGCCCCGGGCACTAAACTGGTTTATATTAGTGAAGATCAAACAAATACTCTGACTCAACTTAACCTTGTTGATTTAACCTCATCGCCATACACAGTTACTCAAATACCTTGTATTTCAGCATGCCAATATAGCGATGAGTCGGTTGTGTTCTCCCCAGATGCAACTCAACTTGTAGTATCTCGTAACTTACCAACGGGGTTTGAAGAATTATTTTTAATCGATATAAAAACAGGCAATGCAAATCAGTTAACTACTGGGTTTATTGATATGAGAGGCGTTGATTGGCACCCCTCTAAGGCACAACTCGTTTTTTCTGGTGTAAAAAAAGGTAAACGCCAAGGGTACTTTTACAACCTTAAAACACAACAAATGATCAATGCCCGCATAGATGGCTTAAGCTACCCAGAATTTGCCAGTGATGGCAGTTTGTATTTTCATCAGTGGAATATAGACTCGGCTTTAATGCGTTTAGAGGTTAATAATGCGGTTGCAAGCTCTCCTTTCCCAGTGCTATCAAGCCACTTTAGTACCCGCTTTCCTGATTATAACAAAGCCAGAAACAAACTCGCGTTTGTCTCTAATGAGTCGGGCTCAATGGAGTTGTGGACCGCAAATAAAGACGGTACCTCTCGAAAGCAGCTCACTAATCTCAATGCCAATATTTACCATCCAGTATGGTCGCCAGATGGTGATTATATTGCTTTTATTGCCTCGCACCCTAGTGGTCATGCGTTATACCTGTATGACTTTAATAAACAAACCAGTCGATTATTACCTACGGGCTTTAGCGATCATGGTAAACCGAGCTGGGCTGCAGATAGTAAAACCGTATTAGTTTCTGATGATCAGCACGTGTATCGCTTAGACTTAAGCACTAATAAGCTTATACAAGCTGTAGAGTCTCCCACGCTATACGCTTATGAAAACAAGCAAGGCGCTTTAATTTTTGCCAACCAAGCAACCAATCAACTATGGATAAAAGACCCTAAAAGCCAAACTGAGCAACTACTGGTTAGCGATATTAATTTATCAAATCATAATTCGTGGTATTTTTTTGAAGGCGATACCTTAGCGACATCACGTATTTACTATTTTAATGTAAAACAAGGTGATTACCGATTAAGTTATTACGACCTCTCAACCAAAAGCCATCATGACGTTATACGCCTTCCCGAACGCGCATTTAGCCGTACTTCTGGCTTAACTTATATTACGAGTGCTAACTGGCTGGTGTACTCTTCGTATAAGTCACCACAAATTGACATAAAACGTATCAACCAAAAACATTTGCCCTAAAAGCAATAGCCTGAACTATGCTAAGCCAAATTTTTAAAAATTAAGCTCCATAGGGTTAGCGCGTACAAACCCGTTTGGTATAATTAAACAAACCAATCTTAAGAGGATACGCTAAATGCCACACATTATTATTGAACACTCAGAAGATCTGCCTTTATTACCTCAGGTTCTAGTGGAAAAAATCCACACAACAACATTTGAAAGTGGCTTATTTGATTTAGAAACAATAAAAACTCGTGCTATTGCGTATCAACATTACCAATTAGGTGTGGGTAAAGAGGGGTTTATTCATATTGCAGTACATATTATGGCTGGGCGCTCTATTGAGCAAAAACAAAAACTAAGTGAGCAGTTACTAGCGTGCCTACAAACATATTGTAGAGCTTCTGATAGCTTAAGCGTTAATATTTACGAAATGAATCACGAGATTTATCGTAAGAATTAACCGCCATTAAAACATCATAGTTATAGGCAAGTGCTCTATAACTATGATGGTATCCTCGCTCTGCTAATTTTTATAAAACCGCGGTTAAAGCGTAAACTTACCTAGTAAATCCCTTAAAATATTCGACTCTTTATTTAAGCCACTACAAAGCTGCTCTGACTTTTTCATATTTTCTTTGGTTTGCTCTGCCGAGTCGGAAATCATCACAATATTTTGGCTAATTTCTGAGGTTGCTAACGTTTGCTCTCGCGTCGCGGTAGCCACTGAGTTATTTAACTCGCTTAACAGTACAATTTCCTGTGAAATACCATTTAATGTATGGCCTGTTTCTTTTAATCGCTCGGCATTTTCTAAGGTGTTTTTGCTGCCCAATTCAATCGCAGTTACCGTGCTTGAAGCTTTAGCATTTAACGAAGCAATCATCTCATTAATTTGCTCTGTAGACTCCGCAGTACGCTGTGCAAGCGTTCTCACTTCATCAGCAACTACTGCAAAGCCACGCCCTTGCTCGCCAGCTCTCGCCAGCTCTCGCCGCTTCAATTGCCGCATTTAACGCCAATAAGTTAGTTTGCTCAGAAATCCCTTTAATAACATCCAATACATGAGAAATTGATTTAATCTCTGTCGAGAGCTCTAACACTGAGGCCACAGAATTGGCCATCGATGCTTCCAGCTGCTCCATTTGTTTAATTGTACTTTGCACAAAATCAACGCCTTTATGCGTAGTCTCTTCGGTTTTAGTAGCAATATCAGCCGCATTGCTGGCACTGCCAGAAATATCTTGAACCGTAACTTCCATCTCATTAACCGCTGCCGCCACAGTTTGTGTACTCGATGACTGTACCTCAGCTAAATTAGCCGCTCCTTGTACTTGCTCAAGTACATCTTGGGAAATACCTTTAACATGAATTGCCGACTCAGAAACCTGTTTAAACATATAATGTAACTGCTCTAAAAACAGGTTAAATTTAATCGCTAAATCAGAAATTTCATTATTATCGTCATTAGGAAGTCGCGCCGTTAAATCGCCATCTTTTTCTGTTAACGCATTCACTGCTGAAGTAATGTTTTCGATTGGCCTAAATATTTGCCCTACCAACACGCGTGCTAACGCTAAACCTACAAGCGCAATAATTACACCAAAAATGATATTAGTACTAATAGCGCTATTAATTGGGCCATATAATTGCTCTTGGGGAATTTCAGCGACTAAGTGCCAGCCTAATGAGTTTACTGGCGTACTTGAAACAACATAGTCATCACCATCAATTACTTTACTTTGAATTGCCCCATTTTTAATCGGCGCCAAGTCAACTGATTGCCCTATTTTAGTTTTATCACCATGCAACATAATCTCGCCACTACCAGAGGCCAAATAAACTATACCGCCCTCACCTATTCTATATTCGCTTATGAGATCCACCATAGAATCGAGCGAACGGCCTATTCCGGCAATTCCTTGACGTTGCCCATCAAGCTCTATGGCATAATTAATAAATACCATTACCTCAGAGCTGCCTTTATCTATGTCTAGCGCGACTTCAAATGGCCTATCCGATGCTAAAAAAGCATCAAACCAAGAATCACTACTGTCTATCTGTCTGGAAATACCCTCATCGGTGTAATAGTTGCGGGAGTTTTTAGAAATAATAAATGCGTTACTGGCTTGGTTTTTATTTTTTATATGTTTGAGGTAATCAATAAATTTACCGCGGCTTTGCGCATCTTCATTATTATTCATCCATTGTTCTACAAATAAGTTTTGCGCTATTTCCTTGCCTACAATAATGGGTGTAGAAAGCTCCAATTCAATTTGGCTTTTCACTTCACTAAGCGCAGTAGGTAAATCTACTTTAGCTAGCTTTTCTTCTGTATTTGAGCGAATACTATTGGAAAATATTAGAGTAGATATTGCTAAAGGAGCAACAACAGCCAGAATAAGACTGAGGTATACTTTTCGTTTCAATAACATAGAGCACCTAAGAAGTAACTAAGCGAAATTTTATATACTGCACACAATTAACAGTAGCGATATTAAAGGTTATTAAGTAAAGATTTTTATAATAAAACCCCATAACACTTTAATAGTAGATTCAACTGTGTTTATTGCAATGTATTCAATAGAATTAATACAGAAATCAGTGCACTGGTAAGAAAATACAGTTAGCCAACTTTAGCGGCTGTTTTCAAAGTTAATTATCCTCAGATAGAAGTACTTAAGCCGCTTGCTTAGAACTTTTTGTAGGTTCACGTCTAATTATTGCTTAGATCAAAAACTGGTAATCTTGATGCATTTTTTTATTTAAAAATAGCGCGGCAATTTCAGTTAGTAAATATCCACTTGAAAATGGCGGAAAAATCAGAGCGGAAGAAACTTAAATCAAAGCTAAGTTATTCCAAAGCTTTTTAAACTTAGCGTTTTAATGGCTATGAACCTTGCTATTTAACCTGCTAAGTATAAAGAAGCGTAGTATTCTGAGCTAGAAACTGTCTAATGAAAAAAGGGAAGTCCAACTTTTCCGATAAAGAGATTGTCTAGATAAATTCAATGGAACACATTTAGCTACTTAACCTATAATAAATTTTGTGTTTTACTAAATAGATGGATAAAAAAACAACAAATAAGGATTGTAAAATGCAAATTGATTTACACCACGGTATGACATGGGTTATAGCAAGAGCTGCTGGATTTTCGGTAGAAGAAGCTACTATTATTGCTCACGCCTCTCAATATGTGGATGATGCAACAAACTATGGTCATATAGAGTTCAGTAACGGCGCTGCGTATGAACGTATAGCTACAGCTCATAAAATGTTAGATTATAAAAACCTAGACAGCTTGAAGAATATGAAAGTCTGGGTACCATTCCATTTTCTTCCTGGCAACGGTGGCCTACCTGCTGGTCAAAACCCATCTGGAACATTCATTAAAAAGCTGGTGTGTAAACCTGGTTCTTATATTGCTAAAGATATGATTGATGAATGTATTGCAGAAAAAAATCGACCTTATGGTTTACATCGATTAGGTATTACCTCTCATGTTTTTATTGATACTTGGGGGCATCAAGGCTTTGCAGGAGTCAATCATGATGTTAATAAAGTTGAAAATATTTTAGATCGGAATGGACACCCAGAGCTTGAGCTTATGGAACGAGTTTCAGGTTTCTTTTCTAATATTTTTCAAGATGATATACCTAGCCTAGGCCATGGCCAAGCACTTTCTAATCCAGATCTCCCCCATCAAGAGTGGAGCTATACCAATGGATTAGGGGAAGAGGTAGTGAGAAATAATACTGTAGACTTCTTAATAGCTGCAAATGAGTTATGTAAAGCCTATCAAAGGTACTTAGATATTGAAGAAAATGGACTACCTGATGAGTTAGAACTTAAAATATCTGAGTGCTTTACAGAGTTTGATATGAACGATGGCGAAGCTCGCCACGAGCTATGGCTAAAAGCAATTGAAAACGATAGATTTAACTTAGGTGCATATACCCTTGATTATATAGCTAAAGGAGAAGGTTCATGGAAACATCAAGCTTTAGGGACCACTCTAGCTAATGGTGATGAAGACAAATATGAATTCACTGCCGACTTCATGACATCAAACTGGAAGTATTTTCATGATGCAGCAAAAAAGCATAAATTAACAATTATCGATGATATTTTACCTCAATACGGGATTTGTGTAGGTTAATTTAGAAGCTTTGGGTAGCTTAGGAGCAAAACCTACTACCCTTAATTAACTAATTATATAAAAGATAAATGCTACTAAAGGGATGAATGGCCTCACCTCAACTTTTTTGTATAGTTCTAAAAGTAGCATTACTCCGGAAATTAGGCCTTTCAATTTTACGGTTGGATAATAGTTCTCAAGGCATCATGAGCAGCGGCCTTGAGATAGGCGACTCTGTGAGTCGTCCCTATCTCTTCGAGTAGGTACGACTAGACTACAATTGATTTTCAGAAAAACCTCATAAAAATAAGGGGGTTTTCTGGATCAATATTTAGAAAGCTCAGGTATAGTTAAAATCATTAGCTGCACACTAGTTCCGTCGACTCTACAGACGACCTCTACCTAGGTGGCCGTAGGCTTAATGGTACAATCGGGCGTTGCCCAAGAGGTGAGTAATCCACATAGATGTTTTTAGGGTTTTTAACATCTTCCATCTCTAAGGATAGTCGTATCTCGATTGGTACGCTGCTATAGTTTTGACTATAAACGTCACAAGTGTGCAGCTACTTTCATGGAAATATGACAAAGAAGATTCCTTAGCAAGAAACAATAGATCAAAGCTATTAATCTATGAAAATACTAATCTGATCTTCAAGAAAAACCCCTTCTTCTATCATCTCTTGTTTGGTATCTGTAGGTGAGTTAGTAAAGAAAACCACTTTCAAATTTAACTCAGCTCTGGAAAAGCAAACGTAAGCAAGCTTATATGTTCTAGAAAGCTGCCCCTCAGTACCTGAACCACTAACTTTAGGTGATAACATTTTAGTAAAACTATATTGATTCCATGCAGCTTCAACATCATCAAATACAGTTATTATATTAGGGTACTCCTCACCTTTGACACCATGCTGGGTACTGTAGGCCGTGTTGTCATTAATAAAGTGAAAATAATTGATAAGTTCTCTGGTTTTCATTGAAAAAAGTTATCAGCTAACCAATTCCCTTTCTCTCTCTGGTGAAGCTCTTCATCATACTCTATGTCTAGAGGCCATCTATCAAGAGCTTCAAAAAGATGTTCTGACGCTCTTAGCAAATCTGAAGTCAAAGCAAACTTAAGTATTTCTCCGATTGTTTTTTCTTCCCACATGGTATTTAAAGATTCTATAGAATCTTTAGCAAACTCAATCATTTTTTTTATGGATTTTGAGTTATTACTCCCTTCAGGATCAAAAGCGGGACTATGCTGCCTTAAAATTGATAGTGCCTTAACAGCATTGCCTGCTCTATATAACTCGAGTACAGGTATCATTACTTGAGTGAAAGGCCTTAGAAGATAGTGCTCTCCTGATTCATAAGCATCTTGTGCATACGTAGAAGCAAACTCTCCAGTAAAAAGCTTATGAAGTCTTTCAAAACCTTGCCTCCTAGCAATCATTTGTCTAACTAGGAATAAATGCTTTACGTCATCTTTATCTTGCCAACCAAATTCTTTAAGAATCTCCTCATATTTTTTAGCGACTTTATCAAGCTGCTCATCACTGTACCTATTCCTAGGGCCATCAGGCCTCTCAGACTGAATGAGATATAAGTGAACACTCCCCTTAACGTTTGCGTTTGAACCACTAGGGACTTGTTTAATATCAGTCCTGTATCGATTCAACAAATGGATTACTTCTGTCGAGCATCTATAGTTTTCTTGCTTCTTAATTACTGTTGAGCCTTGCGGACCATTAAAGCTCCCAATACCACGATCATAAATTTGCTGTACAGGATCTCCAAAATAACCAATCACAGGTAAACCTTCTGAAGAACAAACAGCATTTAAAGCAACCACTATTTCTTCAAAAGTATCCTGTGCTTCATCTATAAAAATATAGGGATATCTTTGGCCTATAATTTTCTGAAACAAAATATTGTTTTTGATCAAATATCCTGCGGCTTTGATAATATCATCATGACTTAATTCCCCTTCGAGATAATTACTAAAAGCTGAGAGACTGTCATATTTAAATATTTTCACCGAATCAATGTGTTCAAGAACATTTTCATATTTTTGAATTTTAGCGCGCGCTGAAATAGCTGATTTCGTGTCTTTACCGGTATCTTTCGCTCTCTGCTTTTCAAGCTCTGCTGGTATTATAAATTCGACTAAGCATGCTTTGATACTACTAGTAAAACGTTTTATTTGAGACCACAAAAAGCTGTGTAAAGTAGAAACCTCAAAAATTTCATCCCAGCCTAGCCGCTCAGATATCACATCCACAGCCCTGTTTGTGAAAGTTATACAAGCAATTTGCTGACTCTCTCTTCTTAACATTGCACCATACTTTTCTCGAACATAATCGAGAGTTAAAACAAGTGATGTTGTTTTTCCTGAGCCAGCCCCTGCAATTACAGAAAAACTATTACAACTATCAATACATTTTCGAATACAATGATCTGCTTCTGTTGGAACTATTTTTTTTGTTGTAAGTCAAGCATTATTCAATTTCCTCATTAATAGGTTTTGAATTAAGCTTTCCTTCTAGCCATTGAAGTCCATCAGCGATGTATTTCGGAGTATTCCACCCACTTTCAGAAACAATAAGATTTATAGCAAACTCAGTCTTTTTGAATGACGAAGATTTAACTTCTTCGAATATCATTCTGTGATCATCTTCCGCATTACCAGTAAATTCGATTTCACTCTCTAAATCTGAGTTCCTAAATGCCGCAATATTTTCATAAATAATTGTTTCTTCTAGCGTTCGCCCATGCATAAGTACACTTTCACCATAACAGGTTGTAAGCGAAGGTCCCTGATAAGAAATAAAAGCTTGTTTTTTAGCGACAAGAACATCATCTTGAGTAAGCTCAATTAAGTCTGATATTTTGTCTTTATTAAGGAAGTACTTAATTGAAGAGTTTGATGTAACGGCACCATCAAGGTTTGCCATACAAGCTTTTCGGCTTGCTTCAGGGTCGACTGAATCAATGTCGGTTATAACTAGGTACGGTACCCCTAAGAACTCTAATAATCCGGCGAAACGACTGGCATAGGCCCCACCAACTTCTAAAGTTGTAATATAATTGCGTTCTAAAGAAGGAGCTGATTTTCTTATCATTTCTGGTAAAAGCAACTTTTCTGCTGCACCTTCAATCAAAATAGCAGCATCGGCAAAAAATAGGTCGCAATGAGTAATTCGTAAATATTTTTTTAGGAATTTAAGTACCTCAGTTTTATCAGGCATATCACCGTTAGCTGAAGGTGTATCAGGAGAAAAACTCCTCATACTGAGCACCTTTGAAGAATTTAAGATACATGCATTTACTTGATCCTGATTATCAGATAAACAACGCTTAAAATATCTAACTTTTTCAAATTCAATTTTATCAAGAATATGTGAAGAGTGAGTCGTGATACATAGCTGAGGCTCTTTTTTTTGCTCATCTTGATTTTTAGCAACATCTGAAATAATAGTCCAAACATTTGCAATAAATGTTTGTTGAACTTGGGAGTGTAAATGAACTTCCGGCTCTTCAATAAATATAAGTTGGCATAAGGGCCTGTTATTCTCTGTAGTTATCCACTGAAGGTAGAAATGACTTACTTGAATAGCAATATAAACTAGGTTTTTGAACCCTAAACCATTGTAAGCTTCTGGTAATTGATGTTGGCTTTCATTATCTATGTAAAGTAACTCTGTATTACCCTGTAAAGCTGTTTCAGGGCTTAGCGATGATACAAGACGAAGACTTCTATCATTCACAGATGGGACTCCAAGATTACCCAAGATCCCCATCAAACCCCTAAAGCTTGTTTCATAATGGTGGCTAAGGTTTTGATTGTTCTCGTCTATAACCCTATTAGCCTCCTCATTAATTTCAGGTTGTTGCAGATTATTTTTATAATATGCTCCAAAAGCACTCGAAAGCTTGTTCGATTTAGCTAACTCTTGATCATCCATATTCCTCTGAGCGTCTACAAAGTCGACTCGTAAAATTGATGAAAGGGTTTTTCTTGCTTCATCTGCATCAAGGTGGTGAATAGCATAGTCTTGGTCCGTTTCCTCCAACACAAAGTACCTTAATTGCAAATACTTTGACATATTTCCGGGTGCACTGAGATATTCTGAAAGGCTTTTTGTTCGTTCGCCTTGTTCGTTAACTGGAACTATTTCTTGATATTCTTTTTTTAGTTTTTCTTTATCAAATACAACTAGCTCAATTCTTATTCCAATATTGGTGATAAGTGTTGTTAATTGAGGTATCAAATTAATAACTCGCCCATACTCTGTATCAGGATCGATGATGAACCACATGTCCATTTTAATAGCAGGGAAAGACACAACTTCTCCCTTACCAAAATTATCTATTAAATTAATTTGAGATGAAGAAAAGTCATGTATTTTAAATTGACGAGTCTTTAAAAAGAGTTTGAATGCGGTTGTAGCTGATGTTTTTCCGCAATTATTAGGCCCAACGAAAAGGGTTTCTCTACCTTCAAAGTCTATTTCAACACTTTCAAGCCGACGAAAATTGTTAAGGCAAACTCTTTTGAGTTTCATATGTCATCCATGAACTAACGGTTTATATTAATGTTAGATTCAGATTTACATAAAAACCCAAACTTTAAAAGTAAAATAATTCAAGGCTTAGCAGGTATAGTTATTCCCACTAGTGGTTGTTGATACCTAAAGAAATCAATCAATTAATAATATTTTCAATCTTTAAGGAATATATAAGTCGTTTAATTTGCTATATTGAAAAGTAGCACAGAGGTAGCACAGGGTAATTTCTGTTAGTAGGTGTTTACTTGGGAAGCTTGTAAAAGTGGTGGCCCCTCCCAGACTCGAACTGGGGACCTAACGATTATGAGTCGTGTGCTCTAACCAACTGAGCTAAGGGGCCAACTTTGTATAACTGTAAGCAGTTAATTTTTGAAGCGTTTAGCCACAGAGCGACTAAAGCGGGTTGCAGTATAAAAAGTTTTTAGGGGCTTGTCACTAGCAAAAAGCTTTATTTTAACAATCAAGGGGCTAACTGCTCAAATAGTAGGCTTTTAGATTTATTGATGGTGACTTCGAGGAAACGAGCTCATTAAATAATAGTAGTCTGAGTAACTAATACACATACCTTACGATGGCAATTAGCAACTCAGTATTAAATGTATTACTACGATATGGCGTTATTTTTTGGCAATAATATAAATCGCATGAATTAATCCTGGGAAATAGCCGAGCAAGGTTAGCAGAATATTTAACCAAAAGTGCATCCCTAGCCCCACCTGTAAAAATACACCCAGTGGTGGTAATAAAATAGAAAAAATAATTCTGATGATATCCATAATTTAACCCTTCTAACGTTAGCAAAGCAAAAAGCCCAGCAAGGCTGGGCTTTTAGTATAGTGTATTATTCTGCAATAACAGTTAATTCATCAACTACTTTGCGAACATCTTCAGCGTTCTTAGCAATTTCCATCGCTAATTGCTTTTCAGCATCAGACTCAACTGAACCTTTAAGAGTTACTACACCATTATCGGTATCAACATCAATGTCTGTACCACCTACTTCAGAATCAAATAAGTAACGAGTTGTGATGACTGTTGTGATTTTGGCATCAGTTAAATCACTTTCCGTGTCGTTACCCATCATTTTAGAATCATGCTTCTTCATGTCGGTGTTTTTTACCACAGTCAGACTGTTTTCAACGTCAGTTACACCATCTAAGCTTAGCACGAGTTCTTCAGCAAGCTCTTTATCTACATCGCTGTTTACTTTACCTGTTAGCATTACCTTGCCGTTTTTTACGTCCGTGTTGATATCAAAGTTGTTTAGATTGGTGTTCATCAGCAGTACTGTTTCTGCCTTTCCATCAATCCAAGCATCTTTGCTTTCGTTTTCCCAGCTGCTTGCTTGAGCGCCCATTGCGGTTGTTCCTAATACTAGGGCTGCAATCATAGACTTATTAAATGTTTTCATAATCGTTCTCCATTTGATTAAAGACACTCTAACTAATGCGAACATCGGGCCAACTATTTTTACACTTAAATTTCAATGACTTAAATTAAAACTACCGATACTAACTTAAACCTACAAAGTAAACATTTACAGACCATTGCGTAAAACTTTCTCGAATAGCGAAACTTACTAAATAATTGTATATTTGGTTAATCTGTCGTTAATATAATAAAGAACGAAGAAACAAAAAACATAAAGCACTGATTTTAAATAAATTAATATTTGGTATAAGGCTTGCTTTGAAATAGCCAGCAACCTTAAAAGGATAATTTAAATGTCTGTTAAAATTGAAGACCGCCCTATCGAGCAAGTTCGTGAGCAAGTAATTGATCAACTCATTTATAATTACAGCCATGGTGTCATTTCTGTAGAAGCATTTGAAAGGCGCTTAGACGATGCAATGGCAGCGAGTAACAATAACGCGCTTATGGCACTTGTTGAAGATTTAACCTTAAATACTGACCAGCAATATAAGGCACAAAAGCACTCGCAGTTTGCACCTAACTATGGTGCGCAGCATGAGGGGAGTGAAGAGCCACTTACATTAAGAAGCATTCTTGGTTCAAGTGAACGAAGCGGCCAATGGGTAGTGCCTCAAAAAATTTATATAGAAAACTACATGGGGTCAATCAATCTTGATTTTACGGATGCTATTTTTACCCACCAACATGTCACTATTCACGTTAATTGTTACCTTGGCAGCGAAGAAATATATGTACCAGAGCACGTTAATGTAGTTTCTAAAATGTTTTGTATTTTAGGCAGTTTTGAAAATAAAACAATTTCACTCAATAAACGCCAAGGGCCAACGATTCAAATTGAAGGAAAAACTGTTTTAGGCTCTGTGGAAGTTAAAGTTAAACGCACTATTAAAGAAAAATTTATTAGCTTTGCAAATGATCTAAAAACTCAACTTGGCATGAATGGTAAACATTATTAAATATGCTAAACATTTGATGAAGCCAAAATAGTTGGCTTCATTCATATTATAAGTCGTTATTTCGCTCACTAGGTACATCACTCATGTACTCTACAAACTCAATCTCAAATCCTGCGGGATCAATGTAATAAATGTTCTTTCTAAATGGATTTACAGCGCCTTGCTTACTTATTTCAAAGCCTCCATGCTTTAAGCGCGCTATTACTGCATTTAAGTTATTGGTTACATAGGCAAAGTGTGCCAAACCAATTTGATGCCCTGATAAGTCACGGTTTTTCCCTTCACCGTGATCACTTATAGCAATATATTGATCGTTATCACCAAAATGTACCCAGCGCCTTGCTTTACCATACCAGGTTCCTTCTCCCTCACTTCTAATTGACCAATAGGGAAACGCTGCTTGGTAAAACTTAAGCATGGCGTTTATATCACTGACAACTAAATTTACGTGTTCTAATTTCATAATTTTCTTCCTGTTAATTGAATATAGAACATCATAAAACCTCAAGCTCACTTTAGGTAAAGCGCTAATTTACAAATTTATTGCTTGTTTTTATTTCGATAAATATATCGAAAGATCATACCTGTACAAAAAACACTCACAAGTATTTAGGCTTTATGGTTTACTTTATGACAAAAACCGCTAAAATACGCCGGCTTAAATATATAAACGTTCTTTTACAACCCAAAGGTAATACCATGCATCCAATGTTAAACATTGCGGTTCGCGCTGCGCGTAACGCAGGCAAACTTATTCTTCGTGCAAGTGAAGATTTATCAAAAGTTGAAGTGCAACAAAAAGGCACCAACGATTTAGTTACTAACATTGATAAAGAAGCCGAAGCCGTAATTCGTGACACTATTTTACGTTCTTACCCTGATCACTGCATCGTTGGTGAAGAGTTAGGCGAACACAAAGGTAAGGATGCTGATTACCAATGGATTGTTGACCCACTTGATGGCACAACTAACTTCATCAAGGGTATCCCTCATTTCGCAGTATCTATTGCACTTAAAGTTAAAGGTCGTTTAGACCAAGCCGTAATTTACGATCCAATTCGTGGCGAGCTTTTCACTGCTTCTCGCGGTCAAGGCGCACAGTTAAACAGCAAACGTTTACGTGTATCTAAAACGGTTGAACTTGCTGGTTCTGTTCTTGCAACAGGTTTTCCTTTCAAACAAAAACATCACTTAGATGCATACTCTGAAGCGTTTAAAGCGTTATTTGTTCACACAGCTGATATTCGTCGTGCAGGCTCTGCTTCGCTAGATATGGCGTATGTTGCAGCGGGTCGTGTTGATGGCTTCTTTGAAATTGGTTTAAAACCTTGGGATACAGCAGCAGGCGAGCTATTAGTTAAAGAAGCTGGCGGCATGATTGTTGATTTTGCTGGCGGTAATAACTACAACGTGAGCGGTAACGTAATCTGTGGTGCACCTAAGCTAACACAGGCGATTGTTCGCGAAATGCGCCCAGTATTATCTGAGTCGTTATTACGTTAATCGTAATTGCGTACTAAAAAAGGAGCCTAGGCTCCTTTTTTGCTTTTTGTTAGCCACTTTTTTTACTATTGGATAAACGTACAATAGCGGGAGCAGGCCTTCTTCGATTACATATAAATAAGTAGCTGTGACGATAACGTTTTGCTTCTTTTTTAGCATCTGTCGCTAATGCCGCTACTTGATGACTATTTTTGCACTGCTGCAGATCAGGCTCAACTAAACCTATCGATAATGTAAGTAAAGGTACAAACTGCTTTTCGCCCTCTCGATTAGTTGCCCAATACCCTTTTCCAGCAATATGCTCTGGCGTAAAAAACACGCGTGACTGTAGTTCAAATTGCGTGATAATAGTATTACAAATCTCCACCGCATCTTTTTTTTCAAACACCACCATAAAGTCATCGCCGCCAATATGCCCGACAAAGTTAGCGCTGTGCGCACACGCTTTTACAGTCACATCGGCCAGAAGTTTTATTACGCTGTCACCACTGGCATAGCCATACAAATCGTTAAATTGTTTAAAGTGATTTAAATCGATATAGGCTAGTGAAAATGGCTGTTTATGTTGCAGACGCTGCTCTATTACCTCACTAATTGCCACATTACCCGGTAACATGGTCAAAGGGTTAGCATGTTGAGCGTGGCGGATTTTTTCTGCTGTAATGTGCTTTAGTATGTCTCTGAGCGGTGCCAAGCCTAAATATTTATTGTTGCAGGTGATAACAATATGGCGACGAATATCAAAGTCTTGCTCTGTTATTTGCTGGGAGACAATATCAAGCATTTGATTTTCATCAACCACCAAAGGTTGTTTATCCATTAACTCTGTGACTTCACATTTATCATAAAGTGCATGCCCATAAGGCGCGGCAAACACTTCTGTTAGCTGATCTTTGTGTAACAGTCCTATTGGCTGCTGACTGCTATTTAATACCGGTAAGCTGATTATGCTTTTGTCTTGCTCAAAAAGTGCATGAGCTTCTTTACAACGCGTATGACTACTAATAGCAGGCTGAGTAACAGCAAGCACACCTATTGCCATTGATTGCTCAAACTTTGAGGCGGCTTGGGTCGAAGTGAGCGATTGTAACTGTTTATAGTTGTAGTCATAACTTGGCTGTTGACTCGGTCTTTCTAAAAAGAACCCCTGAACATGACTTATGCCTATACTTTTAACTAAATCTAGCTCTTCGGAACGTTCAATTCCCTCTGCAATCACCGCTGTATTTGTTGCCCGTGCTAACACCAAAATTGATTTTAGAAATTCTTTTTTAACTTCGCTTTGATCGCAATGATCAATAAAGTAACGATCAATTTTTACAATATCTGGGCATAACTGCGACCATTGCTTTAGTCCTGAATAACCTGCACCGAGGTCGTCAATAGCAATCGTAAAGCCCAGCTCTCGATAATGCGCGATGGTTTTTAACAGTAAAAAACCATCATCTACCTTTTCTTGTTCAGTTACCTCAATCACCACTCGATTGGCAGCAAGACCAAACTGTTCAATTAAATGTAAGGTTTCGCCTTTAGGGTGGCTCGGATCGAGTAGAATTTTTGGGCTGACATTTAAAAACAACTTCCCTTGCAGACTGAGTTTTACAAAATTTTCAATGGCGCGAGAACGACATAAAAGCTCAAGCTCTGAAATCAATTGGTATTTATAAGCCGCTTCGAAGAGCTTATTTGGCATGGCTAACGGACCATTTTTAGGGCCACGGCTAAGCGCTTCATACCCAATAATAGATTGCTTAGCTATATCGAAAATAGGTTGGAACAAGGTTGTTATTGCTCCTTGTTGTAAAATTGATTCTAAGACTTGTCGTTGCTCTGTCACTACTAGCTCGGATAAAAATTTAATAAGAGCAATAAAATACCAACTGAGTATGACTATTATGTGACTTATCTAGGAGGCAATAAAAAACCGCTCACTATGAAGTGACCCCCAATAGTTGGACATTCCAATTACTGGGGGTCTTTTTATGTCCAAACATCACCGAGCTTTCAAGCTCAAAATAGCTGAACTCGCTTTGTCTGAAAGCTCTTCGGCGGTAAGTAACAGATTTAATGTTACAGACAGGCAGGTCCGATATTGGACCGCTATTTATCGAATTCATGGCGCTGAAAGCTTCAGGTCTGTTCACAAACCTTATTCTCTAGCATTTAAGGCTGAAGTGTTAAAAGCGATGACAGCAAACAGTTGGTCACTCGGTTATACCAGTGCTTTCTTCGATTTATCGTCCCCAGGCATTCTTTTTCAATGGCAAAAGCTTTATGCTCGTGATGGTATATCACGTCTTAAACCACAGAGAAAAGGTAAGCCATTCATGACAAATAATTCTTCTTCATCAAAACTAGTAGAGCAAATGACTGAGGAGGAGTTACGAGAAGAACTAGCATACTTACGAGCTGAGAATGATGTGCTAAAAAAGTTAGAAGCCTTGGCTCAAGCCAGAAAGAAAAAAGCAAAGACAAAACGATAGTCGTCGAAGAGTTCAAGGCAAAGCATAGCTTACGACACCTTTTAAAGGCTACAGGGCTGCCAAAGAGTGTTTACTATTATCATCGCACTACTTGTAAGCAACCCTGTGCAAGCAATGATTTACTGGTAAAAATACGTGATATTTATCACGCGCATAAAGGGCGATATGGCTATCGCAGAATTACGAGTGCCCTGAGAGCAATGGGAGTATTTGTTAATCATAAGCGCGTTCAACGGTTGATGAATGAGTTAGGACTCAAGTCAAAAGTAAGGCCTAAGCGCTATAAATCCTATAAAGGTGAAGTGGGTAAAATCGCAGAAAATACGCTTAACCGCGAGTTTACTGCGCAGAAGCCAAATCAAAAATGGGTGACGGATGTGACGGAGTTTAAAGTGGATAATGAGAAGGTATATCTATCGCCTATGATTGACCTATTCAACCAAGAGGTAATCAGTTACGAAGTCAGAAAATCCGTTGCACTCCCTTTGGTAACTGACATGCTTAAAACAGCAACTGCTAGGTTGAAGCCAAATGAAAAGCCAGTTGTACACTCAGATCAAGGGTGGCAATATCAAAACAAACAATATCAAAATCACCTTAAGGAAAAAGGATTGCAACAAAGTATGTCTAGAAAAGGAAATTGTTTAGATAATGCGGTTGCTGAGAACTTCTTCGGCATATTGAAGAGCGAGATGTACCACAACGAAACGTTTAAAGACGTGAATGATCTTATTGAAAACATTAAAGAATATATCCACTATTACAACAATGAGCGTATTAAACTGAAACTAAAAGGCCTGAGTCCGATACAGTATCGAAATCAGGCCTTGGCAGCCGCTTAGAAATGAGTCCAACTTTATGGGGTCACTTCACTAGGAGCGGTTTTGTTTTAAAAATAGTTTAATCTCAATTAAGGCATTGGATCTAAATCAGCGCCTTCTTTTTCAATCACTTCTGGTATTAAATCTTCTTTACTTACGCCCATGGCAATAGCCACCGAGCTGGCAACGTAAACTGAAGAGTAAGTACCAATAAACACACCAAATAGTAGTGCAGTAGCAAAGCCATGAATGGTTTGACCGCCCCATACAAATAACGCAATCAGTACTAAAATAGTCGTGATTGAGGTTACTAAGGTACGGTTAAGTGTTTGCGTAAGCGAGATATCAATAATTTCAATCGTGTCGTCAATACGCACTTTGCGGAAGTTTTCACGAATACGGTCTGATACAACAATGGTATCGTTTAGTGAATAACCTATCACGGCAAGTATTGCTGCCAAAATAGTTAAGTCAAACTCTAAACCAAGCACCGAGAATAAACCAATCGTAATGATTACATCGTGTAAAAGCGCGCCAACTGCGCCCACAGCAAAACGCCATTCAAAGCGAAACGCCACATAAATTAAGATACAAATAAGTGCAGTTAACATGGCAAGGCCACCCTGCTCTTTTAAGTCTTCACCTACGCTTGGGCCTACAAACTCAATACGGCGCATTACTACGCTATCATCGGCTTGTTTAAGTGCTGCAATTACTTGGTTACCAATCACTTCTGCTTTTACATCATCACCACGAGGGGCTAAGCGAACCAGTATTTCTTGGCTTGAGCCAAAAAGCTGTACCGATGCATCAGCAAAATCATTTTCAGCTAGTACATTACGTACTTTTTTCAGATCGGCTGGTTGCGAAAAACCCACCTCAACCGCTGTACCGCCGGTAAAATCTAAGCCGAAATTTAAGCCTTTAACAAAAAGTGACGTCAGCGACGCTATAATTAATAGCGTAGAAAAGCCCATTGCCACTTTTCGAAGAGACATGAAACGAAGGGTTTTACCGCCCAATCTTAAAATTTGCATGTCTGCTCCTTAAATTGAAAGTTTATCAACACGTTTACCGCCAATAAATAGGTTGATAACCGCACGGGTACCTATAATTGCTGTAAACATAGAGGTTAAAATACCAATTGCTAGGGTTACCGCAAAACCAGCAACAGGACCGGTACCAACAGCAAACAAGATAATCGCCGCAATTAATGTGGTGATATTGGCATCAAAAATAGTACTAAAGGCGCTATCATAACCAAAATGAACCGCTTGTTGAGGGCTGCGGCCATCGGCTAGCTCTTCACGAATACGTTCAAATATAAGTACGTTCGCATCAACGGCCATACCAACTGTCAGTACAATACCAGCTATACCCGGTAAGGTAAGCGTTGCACCAGGAATTAATGACATAACACCAATAATAAGTACTAAGTTGGCAGCCAGTGCAATATTCGCAACAAGGCCAAAACCTTTGTAGTAAATAAGCATAAAGGCCAGTACAAACGCAAAGCCAAGGGCTACAGCAGTCATACCTGCTTCAATGTTTTCTTGACCTAGGCTTGGCCCAACCGTACGTTCTTCTACAATTTGAATAGGCGCAACCAATGCACCAGCACGTAGAAGTAAGCTTAAGTTATGCGCTTCAGCTGGGTTATCAATACCGGTAATACGGAATGAACGGTCAAGACGCGCTTGAATGGTTGCTACGTTAATAACTTCTTCCACTTTAATTGGCGGAAGTGCTTTACCGTCACTATCTTTTTTACCCGATGGCTTGTATTCAATAAACACGGTAGCCATACGTTTACCAATAGCACGCTTGGTGAAGGCATTCATTTTTGCCCCACCTTTACTATCGAGTTTAATGCTTACTTGTGGACGCTGGTACTCATCTGCACCTGACTGCGCGCCAGTAATATGGCTACCTTCAAGAATAATGCGTTTTTTTAGTACTACAGGATAACCATCACGGCTCATGATCATTTCAGTACCCGGTGGGATACGACCTTGAGCAGCAGCGCTTATGTCAGCATTTTCGTCAACTTCACGAAACTCAAGTGTTGCCGTAGCACCTAAAATTTCTTTAGCGCGAGCGGTATCTTGAATCCCTGGCAATTGCACAATAATACGTTCAGCACCTTGGCGCTGTACGTTTGGCTCTGCAACCCCAATTTGGTTGATTCGGTTACGAATAATAGTTTCGTTCTGCTTGATAGCATAGTCACGAATTTCTTTTAGCTTTAGCTCACTCATAGTGGCAAAGAATGCGTTATCGTTACTGCTATCATCAATGTAAACGTTTAATGGGTAACGGCTTTCTAAAAAGCGCTCTGCAGCGTCTTTATCTTCTTCGTTACGCATTTCTACACGCATACGCTCAGAGCCAGCTACACGGCGCACACTACGATAACGTAGTTTTTCTTCGCGCAGGTCGCTACGGAAATCTTGCTCCATTTGCTCTAACTGATTATCCACCGCAGTGACCATATCGATTTCCATGGTGAAATGCACACCACCACTTAAATCTAGGCCTAACTTCATAGGATTACCGCCCAACGACTTTAACCAAGCCGGTTGTGCAGGAGCCATATTAATCGCTGAAATATAATCGCTGCTAAGCGAGTTACGCAGTAAGTCTTGCGCTTTTAGTTGGTCTTCAACATTTTTAAAACGAACAAGAATTTGCCCATCTTCGAGCTTTGTCGATTTAGCGCTTACGTTATCTTTTTTGAGGATTGCGTTTACTTTGTCTACAACACTGAGGTCAACATCGGTGCCTTTAGCGCCAGAAACCTGTATGGCCGGATCGCGGCCATACAGGTTTGGTGAAGCATATAAAAGGCCAATGGCTAACACAGCTAAAACAAGTAAATACTTCCAAATTGGAAACTTGTTTAACACGGGGTCGTCCTTATTATTTTTATAGCGACTTCATTGTGCCTTTAGGCAGTACAGCAGATACTGCTGATTTTTGTACAGTTACTTCTGCTTGCTCATTTAATGAGATCACGATGAAGTCTTTGTCTTCAGCAATTTTTACGATTTTACCCACTAAACCACCTTGGGTTAGCACTTCATCGCCTTTTGCCATCGCGCTCATTAAGCTTTTATGCTCTTTTACGCGCTTTGCTTGCGGGCGGTAAATTAAAAAGTAAAAAACCAAACCAAAAATCGCTAACATAATTAGCATTTCCATACCGCCGCCTGCTGCAGGTGTACCAGCGCTTGCATGCGCGTTTGAAATAAATAAACTCATAATACTTCCTCTTCAATTTTTAAATTTTAATTTGTTGTATCAGCTAGCTCTGGCACTTCTTGGCCTCGGCGAGCGTAAAAATCGTGTACAAATGTCTCTAGTTGACCTTCGCTAATAGCATTACGCAAACCTTCCATAACACGTTGATAGTATCGTAAGTTATGGATAGTGTTTAGTCGTGCACCCAAAATTTCGTTACATTTGTCTAAATGATGCAAATAGGCGCGCGAATAATTTTTACAGGTATGGCAATCACACTCTGGATCAAGTGGACCCGTATCTGTTTTATGCACTGCGTTACGGATTTTAATGGTGCCCGTTGTAATAAATAAGTGACCATTACGTGCATTACGCGTTGGCATTACACAGTCAAACATATCAATACCACGACGAACCGACTCAACTAAGTCTTCTGGCTTGCCTACACCCATTAAATAACGTGGTTTGTTTTCTGGCATTTTATAAGCACAATGATCAAGAATATTGATCATTTCATTTTTAGGTTCACCAACCGATAAACCACCAAGCGCATAGCCATCAAAACCAATCTCTTCAAGGCCCGCTTGTGATTGTGCACGAAGCTCAGGGTACATACCGCCTTGAATAATACCAAATAATGCTGACGGGTTGTCGCCATGCCCTTCTTTTGAACGCTTAGCCCAACGCAGAGAAAGCTCCATAGAGTCTTTGGCTTCTTTTTCAGTGGCAGGATATGGCGTACATTCGTCAAATATCATCACGATATCTGAGCCGAGATCACGCTGTACTTCCATTGATTTCTCTGGCGACATCATAATTTGGTCACCATTAACTGGCGATTGGAACATCACGCCTTCTTCAGTGATTTTACGCATTGCGCCAAGGCTAAATACTTGGAAACCGCCTGAGTCAGTAAGAATTGGGAAGTCCCAGTTCATAAAATCGTGTAAATCACCGTGCTGTTTGATGATTTCAGTACCTGGGCGCAACATTAAGTGAAATGTATTACCTAAACAGATTTGTGCACCCGTTGCTTTTACTTCATCAGGTGTCATGCCTTTAACCGTGCCGTAAGTGCCTACAGGCATAAACGCTGGCGTTTCTATTACACCTCGGTCAAAAATCAAGCGGCCGCGGCGTGCTTTGCCATCGGTGCAGTCTAATTCAAATTTCATAATATCCTCTGTGTCGGAAAAACAGTCCAACAAGCTATAATTTAACCGCTTGATTCTACCCTTTTTACCACCCTATTACTATTAGCAGTGATAAATTCACTGTGCTTAGGAGTAAAATAAAAACCGATAACGCTGTAAATTATTTACGGGTCAAAAACATCGCATCGCCATAGCTAAAAAAGCGATACTGTTGTTCAATTGCAGTATTGTAGGCACCCATAATATTGTCTTGCCCTGCAAAGGCACTGACCAGCATGATTAGGGTTGATTCAGGTAAATGGAAGTTGGTGACCATGGCATCAACAACGTTAAATTGATAACCCGGAAAAATAAAAATATCGGTATCGCCAAAGTAAGTATCTAACTTGCCACCATGTATTTTTGCGGCTGACTCTAGTGATCGTACTGAAGTTGTACCTACTGCAATCACACGCCCGCCTTTGGCTTTAGTACTTGCAACCGCATCCACCACATCTTGCGGTACTTCAATATATTCAGAGTGCATGATGTGCTCATCAACACTTTCTACCCTAACTGGCTGGAATGTACCTGCACCAACATGCAAGGTAACAAACGCCATTTGTACGCCTTTGTCTTTAAGCGCAGTCATGAGTTTATCGTCAAAATGAAGGCCTGCGGTTGGTGCAGCTACGGCGCCTGGCTTTTCGCCATATACTGTTTGGTATCGCTCACGATCAGCTTCGTTATCTGGGCGATCAATGTAAGGAGGAAGCGGCATGTGGCCCACATCATTTAAAATGTCGAGCACATTTTCACTGCGGTCAAACTCAAGCTCAAATAACGTATCGTGGCGTGCCACCATAGTGGCTTTTGCTTTACCCTCTAAAATGAGCACATTGCCCGGTTTTGGCGATTTACTAGCGCGAATGTGCGCGAGCACCCGGTGCTCGTCTAATACACGCTCTACCAGCACCTCAACCTTACCCCCAGATTCTTTTTGACCAAACATACGCGCAGGTATTACTTTGGTGTTGTTAAAAACCAGTAAGTCGTTTTCGTTAACAAGTTCAAGAATGTCACTAAATATTTTATGCTCAACAGCACCACTCGGCCCGTCTAAGCTCAATAAACGGCTACTGGTTCTGTCTGCTTTAGGAAAACGAGCAATTAATTCATCAGGTAAGTCAAAGCTAAAATCAGCTACGCGCATTGTTAGAATTCCACATCATTTAAAATCGCGCCAAGTGTATACCCAAACCACCTCAAAATGCGAGTGTCGTCGGAATTAAAAGCGATTTAGGCAAGGCATTGATTGCAAATAATAGTGGTTCTATTATTAATATCAATAACGCAGTATAAATCGCTTTTAAGCCAACCCGTGGGCGTTTCACAGGGGCATACTCTCATCGTTGCTACTTCTTGAAAGGGACTACCATTACTGCAAAGTATCGCCTTGATATTAAGCCCCTGTGAAGCGCTGAATTCTGCATTTTGAGGTGGTTTGGGTATATTTAAACCACCTCAAAATACGAGTGTCGTCGGAATTAAAAGCGATTTAGGCAAGGCATTGATGGCAAATAATAGTGGTTCTATTATTAATATCAATAACACAGTATAAATCGCTTTTAAGCCAACCCGTGGGCGTTTCACAGGGGCATACTCTCATCGTTGCTACATTCTTGAAAGGGATAACCATTACGGCAAAGTATCGCCTTGATATTAAGCCCCTGTGAAGCGCTGAATTCTGCATTTTGAGGTGGTTTGGGTATTTGGCTATTACTAATGAAGCTCAAGATAACCCCTATATTCTCCCTAAATACTATTACTAATGATGCTCAAGATAACCCTTATATTCTCCCTAATTAGCTATCAATGAACTACATTTAAAATAGCGGTTAAATACGCTTGTTCTTATGGCTAAATATCATTATTCTTACTAATTGAATTATTATCTGCATTTCTCGGAGTGGTACCTAAGTGGCAAAACAGCTTAAATTGCTAATATTAAATGCAAGTAATGATGAGCGCCAGACTATACGTGCCACGCTGGAGAGGCTTAGTGTGTTTGAGTTTATTGAAGCCTCAGACAGCCAAGATGCGTTAAAAATCTTAAAGAACCAAAGCGTAAATATAATCATAACCGGCTTAGATGTAGGTAAAATTGATGGCTGGCGGTTTTCACGTATGATCCGCTCTGGTTTACTTAACACGCCGAAAAATACGCCTATTTTACTTATTCCGCCCATTTATTGTGAGCGTATCGCCGAAACTACCGCACGTAGCTATGGCATAGATGCAGTACTGCCTTTTGAACGCCAAGATATATTGCCGCAAATACTAGCAAATGTGTTGTCGAGTCATTTAGAAAAAAGCAGTCGCTTAAACCTGTTGTTATTAGAACCCTTTAGCAGCAGGGCAAACGACATGAGTGAACAATTAAAGCTTAACTTTGCAATTACTCATGTTACTAACGAAAAAGCCGCGCTCAGTGCCTATAATCAACAGCCGTTTGCTATCGTGCTACTTGATGCCACTGCAGCACAAGCTGAGAGCTCAAATCAATTAGTAGAAAAGATTTTGCAGCATAATCCTCAGCAAGCCATTGTTACTATTATTGATAAAAACGATGCTGATTACGCTGAGCAGTTATTACTTTCTGGCGTTACCGACTTTATTCGCGCCCCTTACGATCCTTCATTTTTGAATAAAGTCTGTGATCATGCAGCGCGTCGTGAAGACTTCATGGTGAGCTATGCTGAGTTTGCTAACAAAGTGCAGCAGTTAAGTATTAGTGAAGTAAAATATCGCGACCTGTTTTCAGCGCATCAGCGTATTTTATTGCACTTAAACACGGTTGTACTTGAACTAGATCAGCAAGGAAATATTCGCTTTATAAACCCGGCGTGGGAATCTCTAAGTGGTTTTGGAGTTAAGTCGACCTTACAACAACCACTCACTGCGTTTTGTACCACAGAATATAAACAGTCATTACAATCAACCATTGATGATATTTTACAAGGTGGCGCGGACAAACAAAAAATAGAAGTTAAACTGAGCCAAAAAAACGGTAACTCAGTATGGGTCGAATGTCGGCTTCAGTTAATAAAAAATAGCAGCAACAACGCCACTATCACCGCCACACTTGATAACATTCATGAGCGCAAACAAGCAGAGTTGCAATTACGCCATTTAGCCCTGCATGACACCTTAACAGGGCTACACAATCGTTATTATTTTGACCAACAGCTTAACTATATTTGCCAGAGCGAAAACACCCATACAAATATTGAACACGCGCTTATTTATATTGACCTTGACCACTTTAAAATAATAAACGACAGCAAAGGCCACCAACAAGGTGACATTGTTTTAAAAGAAGTGGCGCAGCTATTTATTGCCAATATTAGTAATGAGCATCTTATCTGCCGTGTCGGTGGCGATGAGTTTGCGGTGATACTTAAAAATACCAATTTATTGGATGCCCATTTAATTGCAGAAGGGATTTGCAGTGCCATTGAAGGCAATCAATTTAAATCTGAAGAGCAAATCTATTCAATTAGTTGCTCGATTGGTTTAACCCAAATTACCGCTGATAACTGCGATCCAAATGAATGCTTAAAGCAGTCAGATATCGCGCTATATATTGCTAAAAATTTAGGCCGTAATTTAGTACATTGCTATTCAAAACAAGATGGTGAGAATAATGCATTACAAACGGGTTTAGAGTGGGGCCATGGAGTACGTCAAGCACTACAGCAAGACAGTATAGAACTTCATTATCAACCCATTTGGGATTTTAAAACTAATCAGGTTGCCTACTTTGAAGTACTACTAAGGTTAAAACTCGACGACGAACTTATTTACCCTAATCAATTTATTCCCTCATTGGAAATGCTTAACGACACCTTTTTAATGGACCAATGTGTTATTCGTAACAGCATTGCGAGTGTTGCAGCACATCCAGAGCTTCTTCAGATTGCAATAAACTTATCGGCACAATCATTTTTAGATGAACGTTTGCTGCCATTAATAGAATCGACCCTTGAGAAGTATCAAGTGTCTCCTGCGAAAATTATTTTTGAAATAACCGAATCGGCCAGTATTAATAATTTAGCGGCGACTCGTAAAATGATTGAGCGACTAAATAATTTAGGCTGCCATTTTTCAATTGATGACTTTGGCACAGGATTTAGTACCTTTAATTACCTTAAACAATTACCAGCTCAACACGTAAAAATTGACGGTTCCTTTGTACGCGATATGCTTAATGACTCCATTGATTTAGCGCTAGTAAAGGCCATAAATGACATCAGTCGTTCACTAAATAAGCGCTCTGTTGCTGAATATGTAGAAACTGCAGAAGTGTTTTTTGCACTTAAAGAAATTGGTATCGACTACGGGCAAGGGTACTTTATTGCTCGCCCCGTCCCAATTGACAAGGTACTGATTGAGTTAGAAAAAATTGAAAACAACCCTATTTTTTATTAAGACACCCTCACGTCACTATAAACATTAATAAACAAATTTAAGCAATTTATTACTTTCAAATTTGCCCATCTAACCTATACTTTGCTTATCGGCAGCACAATGTCATGAAAATTAAGTGATTACCTTGATTTTACATGACATCTTTATTTCTTATCGTCTAGATGTCTATACTGTTAAAGGTGGACATAGGGGCATAAGGAGGATGTTTATGACGCAACTAATCACGTTATTATTGTTTATACACTTTGCGATTGCGCTTCAATGCTACAAATACGCACAGCTCAAGGGTTACCCTGTAAAAACCTTTACAGTGCTTGGGCTAGTCCCGTATTTTAATGTTGTTGTATGGGTTTACTTACTATTTTTACCGCCGCTAGAGAGCTACCACAGCCAGTACAAGCAGCCTCTTTAATTCCCTATGTTATTGAGCCTATTAATCGATTGGTTAATAGGCTTTTTTTAACCTAACTTTCACTACTTAACATCAGTTCAGGTTACTTAAAATCAACACTACACTGCTTTTTCAAAAAGATCTCTAATTGTTGGCTAAACAATTTAAAGTCACGAATGCGTCCCGTTGTTTTACGCCACAACACACCAATATCACGATAGGCATCCCCTTGCGATGGCGTAGCTAGCATGTCTTTGTTTTCTAAAATCCCCGCGTTAATTGCCATTTGCGGTAAAAACGTCACGCCAAGTTTATATTCAACCATACTCAATAAGGTATGAAGGCTAGCTGCTTCAAAGGGGTTGATGCAACTAGAGCGATTTAAGTGGCACGCACTGAGCGCATGCCCTGTCATACAGTGCTCTCGCTCAAGCAAAAATACACTGGCTTCTGGTAGTAGATTAAAGTCTTCAATGCCTTTGGCTGGTGTGTAGTCTTTATGATGCACTAAACTAAAATGATCTTGTGCTAAGACTTGGGTATGAAATTTATCAGTTTCGTAGGGCAATGCTAATAATGCTAAATCAATTTGCCCATGCTCTAACTTATCAAGCAACTTATCGCTGGTGTCCTCAATTAATACCAACTCTAAATCTACAAATGTTTGCTGGCAAAAGTGATACAAAGGCGCTGCAATAAAGCTCGCAATAGTAGGAATAACACCTACCGTTAATGTACCACTGAGCGGTGTTAAAAAGCTTTTAGTTAACTCTTTTAAACTAATAGTATCGTTGATTATTTTTCTTGAACGCTCAACCACCTCTTCACCAATAGTGGTAAACATTAGGCTGCGATTTTCTCGCTCTATAAGCTGACATCCTAAAGTTTCCTCTAGGTTTTGAATCGCAGTACTCAGCGTTGACTGACCAATAAAACAGGCACTTGCTGCTCGGCCAAAATGTTGATGTTGATGTACAGCTAATAAATACTGCAGCTGTTTAATACTAGGGAGATTGGTCATTTTTCTTTCCACAAATAAAAAGACCCCAACACCAAGGGCATTGAGATCTTTTCAAGCTAAAAGTCTTTTGAGTACTTTTTATTAAACCCCAAAAGCGGTTCTTAGTACGTAGAAAATAACAATAGCAAGGGCAGCACCAACTGGCAATGTAATTACCCAAGAAACTACAATATTTCTTATTACACCCATATTTAGTGCGGCAATACCACGTGCCATACCTACACCCAACACAGCGCCTACTAGGGTTTGTGTGGTTGAGATAGGTAAGCCTGTGCCCGATGCTATAACAACGGTAGAGGCAGCGGCTAATTCAGCAGCAAAACCACGGCTTGGTGTTAAATGAGTAATACCTTCACCAATGGTTTTAATTACTTTTTTGCCTAAAATAGCAAGACCGGCAACAATACCAAAACCACCTAGTGGTAATATCCACCAAGCAATAGCCGCTTTCTTAGCAATTTCACCATTGTTTTCAACAATGTTTACAACAGCCGCTAGAGGCCCAATTGCATTAGCAACGTCGTTAGAACCATGAGCAAATGCCATACAACAGGCTGTTAATACCATAAGTACGGCAAATACTTTTTCTACATTGTTAAACTGCATTTCTCTATCCGCTTTAGGATCGATATTTAAACGAGAAATAGCAATTTTACCGATAACAGCAACCAGTACCGCTATACCAATAGAAATAGCAAAACCTTCAACGGTACCTAAATTAATACCAATGTGCTTTAAGCCTTTTTTAATGGTCACTAGTGCCATAATAAAGCCAGCTAAACCCATGTATATTGGGACAAAGCGCTTTGCATTTTTAAGTGGAGCGTCGGTATCAAAAATCAGCTTTTGCGCACTCATAAATATTAAGTAAGCTATGAAACCTGATATCGCCGGCGTTACAATCCAGCTACCTACAATACCAGCAACTTTACCCCATTGAATAGCCTCTGTGCCCACAGCAACAAGAGCAAAACCAATGATCGCGCCAATGATTGAATGAGTAGTCGATACCGGCCAGCCTAAAAATGAGGCCATTAATAACCAACTGCCCGCGGCAAATAAAGAAGCGATCATACCTAGAACCATCAGTTCAGGAATGTCGGCAAATGGGGCAGCATCAATAATTCCTTTACGAATTGTTGATGTTACTTCACCACCGGCTAAATAAGCACCTGCGAATTCAAAAATCATCGCGATAAAAATCGCTTGTTTAATAGTAAGTGCTTTTGAACCTACTGATGTACCCATCGCGTTGGCAACGTCGTTTGCGCCAATACCATAAGCCATAAAAAAGCCGACTGCTGCGGCAATTAAAATTAATACCGTGCCGTAAGATGCAATGATATCCATTGTGTAACCTTAATCTTTCGTGTTTGAACTGATTTTAAATTAACGAGCTAACATCAGCTCAAGACGTGATCCTACGCGCTCTGCAATATCTGCAAGCTCACCGACCCATTCAATGATTTTGTATAAAAACATCACATCAACTGGATTTAGCTCACTTTCTACTTTACGTAGCTGGCGGCGTATTCTAATTTGCATTTCATCCGTGTCTTGTTCTATGGCATCCAATTCTACGAGCATTTTTTCAACCAGAGTTACTTCCCTGCCTTTAAAGCCCGTTTCTAACAATTCTTCTAATTCATTGATCGCTTTAGATGCTTGTTTAGTTGCATCGACACAACGAGTGACATATGCCAAAAAGTCTTCTTGAATCTCTTTTGGTATGATCATTTCACGACCAATTACACGCCCAGCAATATCTTTTGCTTTGTTAGCAATTTTGTCTTGTTGGGTTACTAATTCGAGCAGATCTGTACGCTCTACTGGCATAAATAGCCCGCCAGGTAGTTGTAAACGTATAGTTCTTTTCATTTCATCAGCTTCACGTTCTAAATTACGAATGGTTAAACGTAGCTCTTCTGCTTGTTGCCACTCTTCTTTAAAAACATGATTAAAAAAAGGTATCAAACTTTCGCTAGCTTGATGAGCCTTCCTGATGTGTTCTTCTATTGGTTTTATAGGGGATTTAGCAAAAACACCTAAAAAATTTGTTGGCATAACTGACCCTTTAATCAATTCAATATGCTGTTCAGCCTGAATTTTACAGCATTAAGCTAGATTGTGAACGCTTTTTCTCATTCAATTATTTACAAAAAATAAAAAAGGCAGTGTATTACTGCCTTTGATATTTTTTGGTTATTCGTCTCACTACAGTGATTTTTCAATATCTTCTTGAGATGTATGACGAATATCTTTGCCGTTTACAAAATAAATGACATATTCAGCGATGTTTTGACAACGATCGCCGATACGCTCTAATGATCGAACAGACCATACTAAATCCATAATTTTTGGAATTGAGCGCGGATCTTCCATCATGTAAGTCATTATTTGACGGGTGATAGCTTCATATTCTCTATCTACTTTAGCATCCTCTTTATGCACTTCAAATGCACGTTGCACATCCATACGCGCAAATGCGTCTAAAACGTCATGCAACATTTTAGATACTTGGCGACCCATATTTTCAATGTTTACCAATAAATCTTGTTGATCCTTAGTAAATGAGTCTAGTGCAACTTTAGCAATTCGCTTAGCTTCATCACCAATTCTTTCTAAATCAGCAATGGTTTTTGCTATTGCAATTACTAAACGCAAATCACTGGCTGCTGGTTGGCGCTTTGCAATAATACGGGTGCAATCTTCATCAATACTGACTTCCATTGCATTAACTTTATAGTCGTTTTCACGTACTTTTTGTGCTAATAGCGCATCGTTTTGGCTTACTGCATCAAGCGCACTATTAAGTTGTTGCTCAACTAATCCACCCATACTTAGTACATGGTTACGAACATCTTCTAGCTCTTGATTAAAACGACCAGAAATATGTTTATTAATGTTGTGTTCCATAATGACCTTCTTTAATAATTCATTGCTTTCGCGTTTTAACCCGACTAGCCGTAACGACCAGTAATATAATCTTCCGTTTTTTTCTTCGTAGGCGTCGTAAATAAAGTATTAGTATCTGAATACTCAATCAGCTCACCCATATACATAAACGCTGTTTGATCAGAAACACGAGCCGCTTGTTGCATGTTGTGAGTAACAATAACCACGGTAAACTTATTCTTTAAATCATTAATTAGTTCTTCGATTACTAAGGTTGAAATCGGATCGAGTGCTGATGTTGGTTCATCAAGTAATAATACCTCAGGCTCAATCGCAATTGAGCGGGCTATCACTAAACGTTGCTGCTGACCACCCGATAAACCAAATGCGCTATCGTGAAGTCTATCTTTTACCTCATCCCAAAGAGCCGCACCACGAAGCGATTGCTCTACCACTTCATCTAGTTTACGCTTTTCTTTAATGCCTTGCAGACGAAGACCGTAAACCACATTCTCATAAATTGATTTTGGAAATGGGTTTGGACGCTGAAACACCATGCCAACATTACGACGAAGGGCTGCAACATCAACGCTTTTATCGTAAATATTTTGCCCATGCAGCATGATTTCGCCTTCAATACGACAAATATCAACCAAGTCGTTCATGCGGTTAATACAACGTAATAAGGTTGATTTACCACAACCTGACGGGCCGATAAATGCCGTTACTTGGCCTTTAGGGATATTCATATTTACTTTACTCAGTGCTTGTTTATCACCGTAGTAAAGGTCGAGATCTTTAATTTCTAGCGCTTTTTGTTCGTCTGTTAAATTATTTAAATCTAACTTCAAGCTTGGCTTTGCTTGGTTTACTTTTGGAGCGACTGTAATCATGTTTGTTACCTATACTAAATTAATGCTCAAGCGATCTGAATTTTTCACGTAAATGGTTACGTATACCAATGGCTGTGATGTTAAGGGTGATAATAACCGACACTAACAAAAAGGCCGTTGCATATACCAGCGGACGCGCCGCTTCAACGTTCGGGCTTTGAAAGCCAACATCGTAAATATGAAAACCTAAGTGCATGAACTTTCTATCTAAATGTATATATGGGAAGTTACCATCAAGCGGCAGCGTTGGCGCCATTTTTACCACACCCACCAGCATAAGCGGTGCAACTTCACCCGCTGCACGAGCAACGGCTAAAATTAACCCCGTCATAATAGCAGGGCTGGCCATAGGAATAATGATTCGCCATAACGTTTCTACCTTAGTCGCACCTAGTGCTAATGAACCATCGCGCACTGTACTAGGAATACGAGATAAACCTTCTTCAGTTGACACTATTACCACAGGCAGCGTTAATATTGCCAAGGTGAGTGCTGACCATAAAACACCTGGTGTACCAAATACAGGGGTAGGTGATGACTCAGGATAAAATAATTGGTCAACACTACCACCAACCATATAAACAAAGAAACCTAAACCAAATACACCGTATACAATAGACGGAACACCCGCCAAATTAATAACCGCAATACGGATCATTTTAGTAATTGCGTTTTTAGCTGCATATTCATGTAGGTAAATAGCTGCAACCACGCCAAATGGCGTTACAATCACAGCCATTAACATCACCATAAATACCGTACCAAAAATAGCAGGGAATACGCCGCCTTCGGTATTGGCCTCACGTGGGTCATCTGAAACAAACTTACCTAACTGTGCAAAGTAATGGCCTAGTTTAGCAAAAAAGCCCATATCGTTTGGAAACCATACATCCAACACTTGATAGAGCGGGATGGTTACAATCTCACCACGCATATCCTTTACGGTTACTTGGTCACGTTTAGCCTGTTTACGCAGTGCGAATAACTCTTTTTCTAATTCGCCATATTGCGAACGTAAATCAGCACGCGCTTGAGCAAGCTCAGCAACACGCTCGTCGGTTAGCTCGTTATCAAGTAAGTAGGCTTTTTCTTGTAAACGTAAACGCTCAAGCTCATAGTTTATATGACCTATGTCGCCATTTTGTAAATCAAGCGCTTCGTCGTTTAAGTCAACTGCACGCTCTACAAGATCATGTAAAGTTTCAACTTTATCAGCTGTTACCGTTTCGCCATCTTTAATGACGCTCTCTACATACCCATAAAAGTTACCGTTTTTACTACGCTCAAACACCGCGAGCGCTTTGGGCGCTGAACTTTGTTTAATATCGGTTTCGAGTATCCAGCGAAAATCTAAATCAACATACTCACGGTTACCTGTTTTAATCAGTAAACGCTCAACCTCGTCTTTTTCAAATTTAGAAACATCAATACCCGTTGCCGCTAAGCGCGACTTAGGTACTAATTCACGGTCATAAATTTCACCAATAACGGTTTGCTTCGCAATTGAGCCTTCAAGCTCATACTGCATAACTTGAGATGGCCAAAAAAAGCTCAATCCCTTCCATGCAATCATGGCGAGTAAACCAATTACTGAAATTAAACTGATGCTGACAGCACCACCGGTCATCCAAATCCAAGGAGAACCAGACCTAAACCACTGCTTTACCATGTCGTGTTTCTCCACTTACATTGAGCTGTATTTTTCACGCAACTGCTGACGAACAAACTCAGCAACGGTGTTGAAAATAAAGGTGAATATGAATAATACAAAGGCGGCTAAGAATAGAATTCGGTAATGCGAACTCCCTACTTCCGACTCTGGCATTTCGACGGCGATATTAGCGGCTAAGGTACGCATGCCTTGGAAAATACTCCAATCCATAATTGGGGTATTACCGGTAGCCATTAGTACAATCATAGTCTCGCCTACGGCACGGCCTAATCCCATCATTACCGCAGAAAAAATACCTGGGCTAGCAGTTAATAACACCACGCGAATGAGGGTTTGCCACTGCGTAGCACCTAATGCTAGCGAGCCATTTGATAAATGTTTAGGCACACTAAATACCGCATCTTCGGCAATTGAGAAAATAGTGGGAATAACCGCAAAGCCCATTGCGATACCTACTACTAATGAATTACGCTGATCGAAAGTCATGCCTAATTCATTGGTTAGGTATTGACGCACATTGCCATCAAACATCCATAATTCAATACTTTCACTCATCGCAAACGACAACCAACCAATAAGTAATACCACTGGTATTAATAAAATTGAATGTGAGCCTTCAGGGATTTTATGGCGAATAACCGCTGGTAATTTATTCCAGCCTAAAGCGGTTGCTAAAATACCCAATGGCAGTAACACCAGTAAACCAACAATAGCCGGCAAGTGCTCTTCAATTAAAGGCGCTAACCACAAGCCTGCTAAAAAGCCGAGTATTACCGTTGGCAGAGCTTCCATTATTTCTACCGTTGGCTTAACCACACGACGCAATTCGCTCGACATAAAATAAGCGGTATAAATAGCGGCTGAAATAGCAATAGGTACAGCAAATAACATTGCATACATAGCAGCCTTTAAAGTACCAAATGAAATTGGCACTAGTGAAAACTTCGATTCAAAATCATCACTGGCAGAAGTCGATTGCCAAATATAACCCGGCTCTGGATAGCCTTCGTACCATACTTCTTGCCAAAGCGCTGACCACGTTACTTCTGGGTGCTCGTTATGAATTTCTAAAACCGTTAGCTTATTATCAGCTAAAATTAGCGCCGCATTTGAACGCGGAGCAATGGCAAACTGCTCAATTGCACCATCACTGACTTTACCTTGCCATAGCTTTGCTTCACTGGTTGTGTAATAAAGTCCTAATTCACCATTTTGACCTGTTGTAAAAAAGGTGCGACGGTAAAACTCAGTAAAAATATTCAGCTTGCTTTGCTTAGTCGTTTCAAACGAACGGATTTTTTGAAATTCACGCCCTGCATCTGTATTGATTTCAAACCACTGGGATATTTCACCGTTATCGTTGGCCAACATCAGTGAGTTTGCACCCGCCAATAATTGCGATGACACTATATTCGCGTTTTCTTCATTGGCAGATAATAATTGAATTTGCTCAACTTCGCTTGGGTAGCGGGTATCGAATACGTAAATTTGATTAGCAGAACGAACAAAGGTGCGGGTGGTATCTGGCGACATTAATAACTCATCTACGCGACCATCAACGTTAAGTTCAGTGCGTTCCACTTGCCATTCAACTTCACCAGTAAACATATTTTCTTCGGCAACAAAGCTACTAAATACCACTCGTTTATCGGCAGTAAGTGCCGCCACGGCTGTTTTGTCTTCATAATGGCTAAAGGCAAAACGCTTAATAGCTGCACCTTGCTCATCAACTTCGAGTGCCATTTCTCCTAGTGGATAACCTAAACGCGGAGTTAATTTACGTTCATTATTAGGGAAGGTGACTAAAAACTTAGGTGCGACAATAGTTACGGTGCCATTTTCTAGGCCATACGCATAATGCCCTTGAAAAGGAGCACTGTTTGCAAAACTGGTTACCCGCGCGGATAAAGTGGCATTAAGTGTTTTTAGTTTTTTACCAAACTGTGCTTTATCAACACTGTAGAAGTTAACTTGACCTTGATCATCAAGTAAATATGCAACCTCAGTTTGCTCCTCGACACCAAGCCCTACTATTTGCTCAGCATTAGCAACATTAAAGCTAGCGCGCTTTTCAACTTTGGCTGACTCGAAAATGGGCTGCACTACATAAAGAAGGTAAAAGAAGATCAATAGCAGCGCTATTAATACCATTATACCGCCTGCGGTTATGCCAAACTTAGCAAACCGGTCTTTAAATAGACGGCTTCGATCCGTATTAAAAGTCGGTTTATTCGGATTTGAAGTCATCAAAACACCCTTATATCTTAACGTTGGGCGCATTATATTTCATCAAAGTGACAGTAATGTTACAGTCGTAATAATTCTTTACTTATATAGAGTCTGTTCATCTTTGCAGATTAAATTTACAGCTTTATGAGCAGGTTTTAGGCAAAATTACAACTTAAAATAATACTAAAGAATTATTTACTTTAGTGGTGATATTTATTTTTGCGTTATTAATGAACTAAATCAATTATTAATTGGACAAACTATTTATCCAAGACAATACTCAATGGGCATCTAATATAACAATAATAAAGTAACCTCCTAAGATGTAACAATCCTTTTGTGGTTAGCTTTTACATACATTTAGAATCAAATACATTAGATCGCATCACTTAATGCCTATGCATTTATTTTTTCATTTGGGCTTAAAAAGAGAACTATTATGAAGCAGTTGGTAATAACTATTTTAGGGGAAGATCGCCCCGGTTTAGTAGAAAGTATTTCATCGGTTATATTGGAAAACCACGGCAATTGGTTAAGCAGTAACTTGAGTCACTTACTCGGTCACTTTGCAGGCATTATACAGGTTGAAGTGGCTGAAGAACATTTACAGACATTTCAAAATGCGCTCAATGGGCTTCCTAAGTTAGATGTTCGCATTGAAAAGGGCAACACTGAAATTGAGCCAGTAGAGCTTGAGCAGCTTAATTTTGTGATCACCGGTAACGATCGCCCTGGTATAGTGCAAGAGCTAGCAAGTGTTATTCGCCATAAAGGCGCGAATATTACAAACTTAAACTCTAGGCAGCAAAGTGCGCCAAACTGGGGAGTGCCTATATTTAGTGCTGTTGCCACCGTGAGCCTGCCTAACGGATTGAATAAAGAAGAAGTTATTAATGCACTTGAGTCAATTACGAGTGACTTAGTGGTTGATGTAGAGCAAAGTTAAATCAGCTTTATTATCATGAACACGAAAAAGGCGCTAATTATAGCGCCTTTTTTATGCATAACACTGTCTTGTCCTGAAATGTGTTTACACATTTAGGACTTATTTTATGAAAACCACTAAAACTAAAGACGTTAAGCGTACTCAACGAGATTATACATTAGGCTTTAAATTATCCATTGTTGAGCAAGTAGAAAAAGGCGACTTCACATATAAACAGGCGCAAAGTCATTACGGTATTCAAGGTCGTAGCACCGTTCTGGTATGGCTGCGAAAACATGGTAAATTAGATTGGTCTAAACCAACTTATATAGCCAACATGCCTAAATCAAAAGAAACCCCAGCACAAAAAATTAAACGTTTAGAGCGCGAGGTAGAGGAGTTACGCCTAAAGGATTTAATCAAAGATGAAATGATTAATATTATGGATGAAGAATATGGAGCGGGTTTGCGAAAAAAGTACATATCCGAGCTATCACGCGCGCAAAAGAAAACCAGCAAGTAAAGCTTACTCCTTTATGCCGTGCATATGGCATAACGCGACAAGGTTACTATCAAGCTATGCGCAGAATAGATTCTCGGAATAAAGCGTTGAAGCCAGTCAAAGAGTTAGTGATGTATTGGCGGCAATTCATGCCTCGTATTGGTGGGAAGAAACTTTATCTGATGATAAAGCCAGAGCTGCAAGAGCGTGACATTAAACTAGGCCGAGATTGTTTTTTTGACTATTTGAGAGAGCATGACTTGCTTGTAAAACCAAAGAAAAATTACACTAAAACAACAAATAGTAATCATTGGATGCACAAGCATCCCAATTTACTAAAAGAATACAAACCTACTGCGGCCGAGGAAGTCTTCGTTAGTGATATTACATACGTAAAGTCATCGCAAGGCGTGCATTACCTGTCGTTAGTCACTGATGCTTATAGTCGAAAAATAATGGGTTATGAGCTCAGTGATGAAATGAAGGCAACTGATGTAGTCAAAGCGTTAGAGATGACGATTAAGCAGCGGGTGTATAAACGTGATGCTATTCATCATTCAGATAGAGGTTTACAATATTGCTCTGAAGTATATCAAGGTATGCTATTAAAGGAGGGAATTAGGCCATCTATGACCGATGGATATGACTGTTATCAAAACGCATTAGCTGAGCGTATTAACGGGATATTAAAACAAGAGTTTCTACTGTATAAATGTCGTAATATGGCAGAGTTAAAAGAGCTCGTTGAAGAATCGATATTTATATACAATGAAATGCGACCGCACTTAAGTTTGAATATGAAAACACCAAATCAAGTGCATAAAAAAGACCTGGCGCTTTCGCACCAAGTCTTTCATTAAAACCGTCAACCTATTTCAGGACGGGACACACCCAGTGCTACATGTCTACATGACGATTAATACTTTGCATCATCTGCTTCAGACCTTGCTCTTCGAGCTGTAAGATCTCCCCTAGTTTTTCTTGAGCCTCTGGTGACTGCGCTTTATCTGCCAGATAACTATATGCATTTAATACTTTTTGATGCTGCTGAGATAAATACTCTTGAACCGCTAATTCATCTAGCTCATTACTGCGATCTAAATCAGTAAAGCTAATGATTTCTGAGTGCTCTGAAAAATATTCATAACAATATGTATCTAAAGTATTTATTTCAGTGATTGCTTTAAACCCGATTAAATCCTCAGCAAGTTTTTTTTCATACTCAACACAATAATCAATTAACTGTTTGTTATGCTCTCCAAGTAAATCCCTTACGCTAAAAAAATTAGCCGCCATTTGTGTATGAAACTGAACGGTCCAATCGAACACTTCTTGAATTGTTTTAACTTGCATGTGCGTTCCTTACTTTTTAAAACTATTAATTAAATAGAAGCGTGAATCATGCCAATAATAAATTCAACAAAATCAGTACCTAAGGAAAAGATTGCCTAACTTGTACTGATATTTTCAGTACAAGTTACATAATCAGTGTAAATATTATAGGTTGCGCTTTCGCCACAATAAATACACAGCAGGCAATACCAGCAATGTTAAAACAATGGCGCTAAACATACCGCCGACCATAGGTGCCGCTATACGGCTCATTACTTCACTGCCCGTGCCTGTACCATAAAGCACCGGTAATAAGCCAATAACTATGGTTGCCACTGTCATCATTACCGGACGTACTCGTAGACCCGCACCTTCTAGTATCGCCTGTTTAAGCTGCTCTATACTCAAGCTTTTACCAATTTTAGAAGCAGCCTCTACCTGCGCTTTATAGGCTTGGTTTAAATACACCAACATTATAACGCCTATTTCTACGGCCACCCCAGCAAGGGCAATAAAGCCGACCCCCACAGCAACAGAGAAGTTAAAGCCTTCTAAGTACATTAGCCAGATACCTCCTATCATCGCCAGTGGTAAAGTTGCCATAATAATAAATACTTCAGTGAAACTTCTAAAGTTAAGGTAAAGCAGTACCACAATAATGGCTAAGGTAAGCGGCAATACATAACTCAGTTTGGCTTTGGCACGCTCCATATATTCGTATTGCCCTGCCCAAGTTATAGAGTATCCAGCAGGTAAAATTAGCTGCTCGTTTAGTAACTGCTGAGCGTTTGCTACGTAGCTACCAATATCTGTATCTTTAATATCAATAAAGCTCCAACCATTTAAACGGGCATTTTCACTTTTTATCCCAGGAGGGCCATCACTAATAAATACATCCGCCACATCAGCAAGTGCGATACGTTGACCCGTTGGAGTAACAATAGGTAAAAGCATCAGTTCTTCAGGGGAATCACGGTACGCTTGCGGATAACGAATATTTACTGGGTAGCGCTCTTGACCCTCAACTGTTTCAGTCACGTTCATGCCACCAATAGCAGTTGCGACTACTTGTTGCACATCAGCAATATTTAAACTGTAGCGCGCTGCTTTTTCACGGTTAATATCTACCTTAATATAACGCCCACCCGCTACACGCTCTGAGTAAACAGACGCCGTACCGGGAAGATCTTTAAGTAATACCTCTATTTGTTGACCTATTTTTTGAATTTCATTCAAATTAGGGCCCGCGACTTTTATACCCACAGGGGTTTTAATCCCTGTAGCCAGCATATCTATCCGCGTTTTAATTGGCATTACCCAAGCGTTAGTTAACCCAGGAAACTTAACTAAAGTATCCAGCTCTTGTTTGAGCTTTTCAGTGGTCATGCCTTCGCGCCACTGATCTTTGGGCTTAAACTGTATAAAGGTTTCAATCATGGTCAGTGGTGCCGGATCGGTTGCCGTTTCCGCTCGTCCAATTTTACCAAATACGGTTTTCACCTCGGGCACAGTGGCAATCAATTTATCGGTTTGCTGCAATAGCTCGCGCGCCTTACCTATTGAAATTCCTGGATAAGTAGTCGGCATATACATTAGATCCCCCTCATCAAGAGGTGGAATAAATTCACTGCCTATTTTATTTATCGGATAAAAGCCCATTAAAGTGATAACTAGCGCAATCAGCAAGGTACTTTTCGGAAATTTTAATACTAGATTTAACAGCGGCTTATAACTATTTACCAGTAAACGGTTAACTGGGTTTTCATTTTCAGATATCACCTTACCACGAATGAAATAACCCATTAGTACGGGTACTAAGGTAATTGCTAATCCAGCAGAAGCTGCCATTGCATAGGTTTTTGTATACGCTAATGGCGCAAACATTCGTCCTTCCTGAGCTTCTAAAATAAATACCGGCATAAAACTCACTGTAATGATTAATAAGCTAAAAAATAACGCAGGCCCAACTTCACTGGCAGAATCAATCACCACTTGCCAACGGTTTTCATCTGTTAGTGGCTTTTTCTCCATGTGCTTGTGCATATTTTCAATCATCACAATCGCACCATCGGTCATTGCACCAATCGCTATAGCAATCCCGCCTAATGACATGATATTGGCGTTAATACCCTGCCAGTACATAATAATAAAAGCGGTGAGTATGCCTAACGGTAAGGTAATAATAGCCACCAGCGATGAGCGTATATGAAATAAAAACACCACACACACTAAAGCCACTACAATAAGCTCTTCCATCAATTTAGAAGTGAGGTTATCAACTGCGTCTTTTATTAAATTAGAGCGATCGTACACAGGTACAATTTCAACCCCCTCTGGTAGCCCTTTTTTAAGTGACTCTAATTTAGCTTTAACGAGCTCTATGGTTTTTTGCGCGTTTTCACCAAAGCGCATAACCACTACGCCACCTGCCACCTCGCCTTCGCCGTTAAGCTCGGCAACACCGCGGCGCATTTGCGGACCTAAACGCACATTAGCAACATCACGTAACTGTAGTGCAGTACCGTTAGCGTTTATACCTAAAGGAATGGCTTCTAAATCAGCAACACTTTTTACGTAGCCAGTACTGGTTACCATGTATTCAGCTTCTGCCATCTCAACTACCGATGCACCCATCTCTTGATTGCCTTGCTTAATGGCAGTTTGAATAAGGCTTAGCGGAATACCATAAGCACGAAGCTTATCGGGCTGAACATTTACTTGGTATTGTTTAACCATGCCGCCTACCGATGCCACTTCGGATACACCAGGTACAGTTTGTAGTTCAAATTTTAAAAACCAATCTTGTAAACTACGTAATTGGCTTAGGTCATGCTTACCGGTGGTATCAGTGAGTGCATATAAATACACCCAGCCAACGCCGGTTGCATCTGGGCCAAGCTCTGCAATTGCCGTACTAGGCAAACGTGCCGATACTTGACTTAGATATTCCTGAACACGACTTCGTGCCCAGTATAAATCGGTGTCTTCGTCAAAAATAACGTATACGTAAGAGTCGCCAAAAAACGAAAAGCCACGTACTGTTTGCGCCCCAGGTACCGATAACATTGCCGTGGTAATCGGGAATGTAACCTGATCCTGTACCACTTGCGGTGCTTGCCCTGGATAAGAGGTTTTAACGATAACCTGTACATCTGATAAATCGGGTAAGGCATCTACAGGCGTATTTTTTACAGAATACAAGCCGCCACCAATCAGTATTGCGGTCAGTAACAAAACAAAAAAACGGTTAACAACAGACCAGCGAATAATTGCAGTAATCATAACCACTCCTAATGATGCTGACTGTGCGTAGTATGCACAGGCATTATTGTGTGAATCACAAATTCACCTTGCTCAATGCTAAAGGTAAAAGTAACTTCATCATTAGGCTTGAGCATCTCAATCATTACATTTTTTGCTAGCATAAAGTCCATTGTTGCAGGTCCTCGGCCCCACTTTTCAATTGCCTCACGACTGATATTCACAACTCGATTGTTAGTATCAATACTATTAATCACTCCATTCACAGTTGCCGTGCTTGGGTTGGCATTACTCATTTGCATACTGTTATGCGAGACTGCTTGCATACGCTTAAAGTCAGAATTTTTACTCGACTCTGAATCAATTAAAAACTGTGCTGAAGTAACCACTTCATCGTCTGCCATAACACCAGATAAAATTTCGGTATTAGCCGCATCACTTCGCCCTAAAGTTACCTCAACCGATTTAAAACGACCTTCCCCAAGCGCAACTACAACACGGTTTTGGCTACCAGTGCGAATAACCGCCTCTTTAGGTACAATTAACTGTTTTTCAGCTACTTGACTATGAATACTGACTTGAGCAAACATATTAGGCTTTAACTGATGGCCTTGATTATCAAAGCGCAAACGTACTCTTAAAGTACGATTTTTAGCATCTAAGGTAGGGTAAATATAATCCACTTGCCCTTGCCAACGTTGGCCACTTAAATAATCGAGTGTCATGGTTACAGGCAAACCAACACGAATAAGTTCTGCTTGGCGCTCAAATACCTCTGCCTCAACCCATACTTCATCAAGCTGAGCAATACTCATCATTGAGGTATCAGGTTTAACATAAAATCCTTCACGAATATTAAGCTCATCAACAACACCACCTTGGCGAGCATAAAACGTTATGTTTTGCAGTACTTGCTGGCCTTTTTGCAGGCGTGAAATAAAGCCATCAGACACATTGAGTGATTTTAAACGGGCTTTAGCGGCACGAATTAGCACCGGATTATTGCGCTTTAACGCTAACACAAATTCTTCTTGTGCATTCACTAGCTGTGGTGAATATAAGGTATAAAGTGGCTCATCTTGTTTAACCTGATCGCCCGCGGCTTTAACGTATAAGGTTTCGACCCACCCCTCTACTCGAGGATGAATATGAATTAGCTGGTCTTGGTTGTATTGCACATAACCTACGGTGTTAACTTCATTTTTAAGTGCAGCAAACGCAACAGGCGCGGTGCGCACACCTAAATTATTAATCACTGTGGGTGAAATTTTAATACTGCCTGGCCCTTCATTGGCCCCACTGTCTGACTCTTCGTAAACAGGCACTAAATCCATGCCCATGGGAGATAAACCAGGTTCGTCACGGCGATAATTACTATCCATAGGCGCCACCCAATAAAGCGGCTCTTTTTTGCTACTGGCTTTACTGTCAGTTGGCATAGAGTGCTCACTAGGTAAGCTTAATAAAACCCCCGCAGTTAATGCCGCACTGCATATAGCTACCAGTGATAATTTTAAATTAGTATTCATAGCTCGGCTCCTGCTGTGGTGTTTTTTTAAGCTGGGATCATCAGCACTGGCGTAATAATTTAACCTTGCAATAATAATCTTTTGATCAACATGAATGTTTAGTGCGTCTATCTTGGCATTTAATTCACTAATACGCGCTTGCATTACATCTGAGAAGTTACCATCATCGCGGGTATAGGCATTCAGGGTCGCTTGAGCTTGTTCAGCCATTTGCGGTAGCAGCTTGGTTTGATAAAGCTCGGCGCGCTGATGAAGCCTTGCTAACTGGCTAACTTCCTTAAAATACATTCCTTGTAGCTTTTTAAGGGCAATTAATTTTTGTGTTTTAGCCTCTTCGCTATCAGCAATGGCAGCATTTACCAGTTGGTCTTGTCGATTATCGGTAAACAGGGGTAAATCAATACTTATACCCACAGAGAAAAGGTCTGCTCGCGAGCCACCCATTGGCATATCATCGCGGTAACCGTACCCCATGTTAACGCCAATTTGAGGTTTATAGCCTTGCTCAGCCACACTTATTTGAGTTTGCTTTGCCACTATTGCATTATCCATTGCCATAATCGCAGGGTGCTTTAATAGCATGGCCATTAGTTGTTGATACTCTAATTCAGTGTAGTTTTTTAATGCTGTAAGCTCTGAAAAGTCATTACTGACAGGCTGGCTAAGCATAGCGATAGGCAACCATTGTGTTAGCCGCTTTTTAGCACCTTGTAGCTGCTGCTCCAATTGCATTAATTTATCTTCAAGGCGGGTTAACTCTAATTGCGCTCGAATAATATCTTGTTGGCGTGTTTTGCCCACCGAGCTTACATAACTTGATTCTGTAATATCAATGAGCTGAGTAAACAAAGCTTTATCTTGCTCAATCAGTGCAATACTTCGCTGCGCTCTATAAGCATTAAGCCATGACTCAGTAACTATGGTTTTGACTTGCGCGAGTCTATCTTTGCGTAGCCAAGGCTCTGCTGCAGCTGACTGAGAAAGCGCCTTTTGTTGTAGTACTAGACTATCGCCTCGACTCAGTGATTGGCTAATTCCCACTTTAAATTGGGTCATATTTTCTTGATCAAAAGCAAAACCATTAGTTGGAAGGTTCATTAACCCTAATGTAAGCACTGGATCAGGTAAGGTTCCTGCGGCAATACTTTTTGCTTCAATTGATGATTGTTTTTGCTTGCTAGCTTTAAGCCAAGGCTCATGGTTTAAGGCATAGTTAATTGCCTCATTTAAACCTAGTTCAGCACTGTGTACAGAGACACTAATACTCAACAAGCTACTTATACACACGGCTTTTAATACTGCGAAGTGATTCATCACTTGCTCCACTTAAATTTAAAAATAACGAATGAAAACGATTAAATTTATAAGCAGATAGATGACAAAAAGCTAACTAACTAGATTTTAAATACACCTACCCTGCGATTATGCAGGCATAGGAGGTCGATAAAGAGAACGTGCAAAGTTAGCTTGATGCTGTACTACAGCATGTTGCACTTTTTCAGAGGGTAGTTTGGAGGCTATAAATAGTGAGTTTACATGCAAGGCTGAATGCGAACTACAAGCACTCATTGGGCAACTGCAATCTTGGATTAACGTGCTTTGCTCACTACAGCAATCCATAGACATAGTTGTTGTATCAGCGTCGTCGCTCATTGCCATCTCACTATGCTGCATAGATGCATGGGTTGCCATGTTCGTATGCGGCATATCACATACCATAGATACAGACGCAACGGCTTGACCCACAAAAGTGAGTAACAAAGTTAGCGTGAGTAAAATACAGTAAAGACGTTGCAATGAATTAACCTAAAAATAAATAGACGTTCAAAGTTTATGGTAACTGCGTTTAAAACTCAATAATTAACTGGTTTTTACCACTGGCTTTATAAAGCTACTAGCCGCAATGGCGAATAAACAATAGCCGGTAAAATACCAAAAACCAGTACCAAACTCAGCATGCATAGTAAGTAAATCTTCTGAGTTAGTGTTTGCATTACCTGCCATATAAGCCACTATTAATGCAATAACAAACACATCCACCATACTCCATTTACTTAAACCGATAATCACCTTACCAAGCTTGTGCTTAAACGAAGTCTCCTTCAATACACAATACAACAATTGAAGCAGCAGCTTAATTGTTGGGATCACCATTGAAAAAAACGCCACTAGTATCGCCACTAAGTAGTTTTTGTTATCGGCCAGTTCGTTAACGGTGCCCCAAATACTGCGCGTTTTTTGATAAGCGCTGACCTCGCCTTCAAGTTTATCTAACCCCAACATACTCGAGATCATCATTAGCATATTACGGGTGTTTTGATTTCCTTCATCTGCCAACATTTCAATGCCCGCCTCAGCAAGTTTAGACTTATCAATTTTACCTTCCATACTCAGCACCGGCTGAGTCACCCCGGGAATTAATAAAGCTAAGGCAATTAAAATAGTGGTAATAGGTAAAAGTAAACGCATAGTGTAATACTAAGTAAAATCAATATATGCCAATCATACCCAAACGTTTTGCGTTAGTCTTGATCAATAATGGTGGCTAATAGTTCATCCGCATATTGGCGCGCATCCAACATGGCTGTATAAACCAGCTCTATATTTGATGCCGGTCGAATAGTTTCTAACAACTTTTTAGCCAATTGCCAATTATCTTCTTCTACCGCTTTTATTAAATGTAATGAATTACCCATCATGCCCTCAAAACTTAATAGTGCACCAGATAACTCAGCCCCTAAACTAAACTCTTTAGCAATGGCTTCCAGCTCCATATCTAAAATCGCATCAAGCACCGACATTAAGCCAACTAAATAACCTTGTTCTGCAATGACTTTTCCGCCAGGCTCTAAAATTACTTGCATGAACTGCGCTCGACATAAGCCTAAACGAGTAAGTTCACTGGGCTTGTCTGAGCCAAGTTCGCTCAACGCTAAAACCCGTACAAACTTTCTAATAGAATCTTCCCCTAAATACACAACCGCTTGAGGAATAGACGTTATCACTAAATTCTTATTAGCTGAGCGAGCATTTACTAATTTTAGAACGCGTGCAGTCAAACCAACATCTTTAGAAATGCGTTGATTAATTTCATTAAAGTCTAAGTCTGTGCGGGATGTGCAACGCAGTAAGTCTAAAACAGCCATTTTTAGAGGTTCGATACTGTTGTAACTTAGCATTTCTGGATGTGCGAAAAAGAATCCTTGAAAATAATCGCATCCAGCCTCTTTAAGCTGCCTAAATTCGTCATAGGTTTCAATTCGCTCTACCACTATTTTTATATTGGGAAAACTGCGTTTGAGTTTTTTCAGCAACATGCTCGTTTTTATTACGGGTTCTTCAACTTCAAGCTTAATATAATCAACCAAACTGAGTAATGGTTGCCATTTTTCGTGTGAGTCATAATCATCTAACGCAAATACATACCCTTCTTTTTTTAACTCGGTTACTCGTTCAACAACGAGTTCGATGTTTTCAGTGCGCTCAACAATTTCAATTACAGTATTCTCAGGCTGTAATAATTTAGGCAAATCCTCTAAAAGCCCCTCGCTCGATAAATTAATAAACGCAGTTTGATTGAGCGTTAGCTTTTCTATGCCAACCAGCATTAGCGCATTAAAAAAAGTCGCCCAGTGGCTTGCCCGTCAGTTGTTCCTACAGGAAAAGCATTATTAACTGAATCTCGATAGAGCAACTCATAAGCAAAAATACTTTTATCACCGTCAAAAATTGGTTGCCGAGCAATATATTGAGTGACCAAAATAGCTGAATTTTTTACGTCTGAAATATTTGGCATTAACCTTCCTAATTAACAGTGATGTCATCATTATTTTTTACTATTAAAACAGTATAGTGAAACTTTAAAGTCTTGCTGCAATTTTAATTAGATTAAAAACAAACAAATAAGACTAAATTTATAACCCTAGAGCAGAATTATTAGTATCCATATTTTTTATAAGGTTTTTGAGTTTACAACTGCTCTAAGCATACCCAAAGGTTATGGTTATAAGGTATAATGCGATCATAAAATTTTTTATAAACTCACAAGAAAGAGTCCCTTATATGAGCATTGAACAAGCCTTAATAGAGCGTAGCAGTAACCAATGTGAACTCTGCGCAGCAACAGACAACCTAACTGTTTACGAAGTTCCTCCTGTTACCGAAGCTCATTCAGATAAGTGCATCTACACCTGTCAAACATGTAAAGATCAAATTGAAGGCAATAGCGATTTAACCCCAACCCATTGGCATTGCTTAAATGACAGTATGTGGAGTCAAACACCTGCTGTACAAGTTGTTGCTTATCGCATGCTGACTCAGTTAGCAGCTGATAACGGCTGGGCACAAGACGCGCTTGATATGATTTATCTTGAAGAAGAGACCTTGACATGGGCGCAACAAGCGCTTGCTGAAGATGATGATATTAAACACATTGATAGCAATGGTGTGGTACTTCAAGCTGGCGACACCGTTACGTTAATAAAAGATCTAGATGTGAAAGGTAGTAGCTTAACAGCAAAACGTGGTACTGCAGTGCGCAATATTGGCTTAACTAGCAACCCTGAACACATTGAAGGGCGTGTTGATGGACAGCGTATTGTTATTTTAACTAAATACGTAAAAAAATAAGTAACAAACTAAGGCGCGTAGCGCCTTTTTTACATCTCGACTTTCTTTATTTGCTGTATTTGCTAGTTAAGCAATGATTAAGTAATTCAACCGTATGCTAGCGACCATATACCATACCTCATCAAGGAACTCTTATGTTCTCATCTAAGCCAGACTCAATGTTAAAGTCGATTGCAGGCCTGTGTTTTTTTGCAAGTGGCACACTTATGCTTAGCGCATGTAACGATGACACAGCGCAGCAAAATAATGATATGGTGCAAAAAACAACCACCTTACCGGTGCAAGTTAGTTACTTAGATCGCAGCCTACTAGCGCCTAATTCACAGCTAACCGTTACTTTGGTTGATGTGTCAAAAATGGATGTGGCAGCAACTATTATCTCTAAGCAGGTGATTGATTTAGAAGGCGCACCGCCCTATAAAGTAGAGCTTGAGTATAACCGTGAAAAGATTGACCCAACTCACCGCTATAGCGTGCGTGCAACCATTAATAATCAAGAGAACTTGCTATACACCAGCACAACGAGTAACTCGCCTTTTGCCGATACTAGCTCGTCAGAACCTATAGAGATTATTGTTTCTAAAGTAACACGAAAGCCAGACGTTGATTTAGTAAATACCTACTTCAAAGCAGTTTCAATCGACGGCAACCCTGTTGTAGTGAATACCAAAGAGCCATTTATTCAGTTTAATAGTGATAACACTGTACACGGCTTTTTAGGATGTAATAACTTTAATGGCAGTTATGAAGTATCGAAGCAAACAGTGACTTTTACACAGTTAGCTACCACACAAAAAATGTGTCATGACAATATAGAACAAGAAACCGCGATGGCGGCTGTGCTTCAGGCAGCAACGCAATGGCAAATTAACGGTGAAAAATTAGTATTACAAAATGAGGCAGGCAACCAACTTGCTACCTTTAACGCTGTTTACTTTTAATCAAGCGTAACAATACCCCGCATCTCAGCAAATAAAAAAGCCCAGTTAAACTGGGCTTATTTATTTTTATTCGGCGACTAACTGCTCACTTCGGTAAAAACCACTTGGCTTACTCAACAAGCTTACTAGTTCAGGTAACACATCATCCATAGTTTGTTTTAATTTCCAGGGTGGATTTATCACTATCATTCCAGAGGCGGTCATACCATGTACTTCGGTATCTGCTTCGGTACCTAATTCAAATAATTGAATATTTTTAATTCCCGCATCAATTAAACCCTGCTCCATATTATCAATACGTTCTCTGTCCACAACCGGATACCAGATCATATATGTACCTGTCGCAAAGCGTTGATGGGCTTTAACAATAGTTTGTACCACCGTATTGTAATCGTCTTTGATTTCATAAGGTGGGTCTATTAACACACAGGCTCTGCGCGAAGCTGGCGGTAACAAGCCAATTAAGCCCGCAAACCCATTTTCGCCGCGTACCCGAATAGAGCGCTTACCTTGCATGTTTTCTTCAAGTAATACCAAATCTCGCGGATGCAACTCAAAAAACCAGCCTTTATCTTGGCGGCGTAAAAAGTGTTCGGCGATTTTTGGTGAGCCTGGGTAAAACGCCAGAGACGAACTCTCATTAAAGGATTTTATTAACTCAATGTAGTCATTTAAGGCACTGTGTTGGCTGCTATGTTGCCAAAGTTTTTCTATGCCATCTTGGTACTCTTGGGTTTTTTGTGAGTCTGGAGCTGCCAGCTCAAAAAAACCAGCGCCCGAATGCGTATCGATATAGTCAAGCGGCTTATCTTTTATTGTTTGATAGCCCAGCACTTGCGCTAACACTAAATGTTTAAGTACATCGGCAGGGTTACCCGCATGAAAGGAGTGTCTGTAACTAAGCATTATTTATTTTCGCCATACGCTGTTTAATAAAATTAGTGAACCATAAAGCACACTGCCTTGGCAATCGTCACAGCAAAAGCGGGTGTTTACGTGAACCATTTATGAATGAAAAAGCCAATAGCATGAATTATCCCTTAACATAGAATAAAAATCACCTAAAACCAGCGTAAATGCTGGCAAATAAACACACTTTGCTTTACATTTGCATGACATTAATTACAGTTATATGAGCGCATTTATGAACAACAATACTCTTCAACAACTCGAACAACTGATCGACCAACTAATTACCCGTAATAATCAGTTGCAAACTGATATTACAGAGCTTAAAGAACAAAACAGTAAACTGCTTGATGAAAATGAGTTATTACAGTTAGAAGCTCTTGAAAATGAAGAAAAACAAAAAGATGCAAGCACCACCTTGTCATCATTATTAGATAAATTACAAAGCGCACAACAGGCAAGCTAATGTCTGAGCTGCAAAACCAGCGAGTCACTGTTGAATTGCTTGGTAAAGAGCAGCAATTTGCTTGTCCGGCAGGGCAAGAAGAGGCACTAAAAGCGGCCGCCAAAAATCTGAATGATTTAGTTGAACAAATGAAACAACGTTCAACAGTCAGAAACGATCAAAAAGCATTACTTATGGCTGCTTTGAACTTAAGCCACGAATTGCTTGAAGCAAAAACTCAAAAATCAGTTGAACTTGAGCATCAAGATCAATTAATTGATAAATTAAGTCAATACTTAAGCTCAAACTCTGAGCACACTAAATAAAAGCGCATTTTGCGCTTTTATTGTTTTTACCGTCAAAATATAGCTAGAGAAAAAGATGCAACCACTTTTAACTAAAGCTCAAAAAATAGGTAAGTGCTTACTGCCTTTAATCTGCCTATTTATGCATGCAAAAAGCAATGCAGCAGTTGAGTGGCAATCGTTATCGGCTAATATTCAATTTATCAAGCAGCCAGATAGATTACGTTTTTACGACTCTAACCAAGTGTTAATTCAGGGCAGTGAGTGTGCCTTACTGGTCGATGCCAGTGGTAACTTTGCAGCGGTAGAACAACTGGTTACCGAACTAAAACAACAGCTAAAGACGCCTTTATGTTACTTGGTTGCAACCCATTTTCATGACGATCACTTGCTGGGGATGGCGGTTATGCAGCATGACTTCCCAGACGCAAAACTGATTACTCACCAGCAAGTCGCTAACGATTTTTCGCGTTATCAGCAAGCATTAACAGACAAGCTAGAGGGGTTTGAAAAAAGTATTGAGCTGAGCTATCAGCGATTAGCCACCTTACCCGATGCTGAGCAAGCTCAATGGCGAGAAAAGCTCACTCGTGCTAAAACACGCTTATTTCGCTGGCAGAATTATCAACTAACATCACCAAAAATAAGTATTAGTGAACCTAAAACGTTAGATTTAGGTGGATATACACTCTCTATAAATCCCCATCAGGCACATACTAATGGCGATTTAACATTACTTGCCGACAAGGGTAAAACCTTAATTGGTGGAGATATCATTGACTGGCTACCCTACCCTGGGCATGGCGAGCTTAAGCAATGGCAAAGTTTATTAAAAAGTTATATAAATAATAATACGCTGTCACTTTTTATTCCTGGCCATGGAAATTTAGTCGATAAAGTTAAACTAAAACAGTCACTCACGTTTTTAGAAGCAATTACAGAGCATGTTAAAAGCAACCCTGAAGCTAATATTGAGCAATTACAAAAAAACTTCCCAAGTGAAGCACTAAAACCTTATCAACAAGACTCACTTGATATAAAATCAACTCACTTATTTTTGCAATCGGGATTACTTCGCGCTAAAAACAGTCAATAACTGAACACAATGGATTGTGTTAAAATATGGAAATATTTTTTTAAGAAAGGAACAGAATGCGTCACTTGATCTTATGCTTTGCCCTTGTATTGCTATGTAGCTGTAAAACCACACAGCCAGAGATCATTGCGCCTACAGTTTCTGCACCTGTAGAGCAAAAAGCCGCACAATCAAACACGCCGACCTCTACAAACACCAACAAAGTTATTAATAAAAAAACAATACCCAAAGCCCTTAAAGCGACTCAACCCAATGACTTATGGGCACATATTGCTGATAACTTACATTTACCAGTTGAGCAAAATCAGGCGTTAAAAAAACGCATTAACTGGTATTTAAAACAACCGAATTATTTAAAAATAGTGTCTCGCCGTGCAGAGCCTTTTTTATATCATATTGTAAAAAAAGTAGAGCAAAAGCAGCTCCCCATGGAACTGGCATTACTGCCATTTGTGGAAAGTGGCTTTAGGCCTACCGCCCGCTCAAGTGAACATGCTGTGGGTGTGTGGCAACTGGTTGCAGCAACCGCGCATCATTTTGGAGTTAAATCAGATCAATGGTACGACGGACGCCAAGATGTATTGGCCTCAACCGATGCGGCACTTGATTACTTGAGCTATTTACATAAACGTTTTGATGGTAATTGGCTGCATGCTCTAGCGGCCTATAACACCGGTGAAGGCCGAGTTAAGCGCGCTATAAAACGCAATAAAAAAGAGGTAAATCAACTGATTTTTGGGCACTAACCCTGCCAAAAGAAACCGCTGACTATGTACCAAAACTATTAGCACTAAGCTATTTAGTAAAGCACCCTAAAGCAAAGTTTAAACGCCCAAAGCTTCCTTATAAAGCACTTACTACCTCGTTAAATGTGGCAAAACAGTTCGACTTTTCAATTATGGCCAAGCTCTCTGGCATGGGTGTAAAGCAACTACATGCCCTTAATCGAGGTTATTTAAAAAATCAAAGCTCCCCCACGGCCCGCATACTTTGTTACTTCCTATTGAGCAACAAGCTTTGCTAAAAAACCGTTTTTTTAAAGCCAATTTTGCAGGCGAATACATAGTCAAAAAAAATGACACGCTATACGGTATTGCTAGGCATTTTGGCTTGCCCTTAAAGGCACTAAAACAGCTCAATAATAAACAAGATAACTTTATTGGCGTTGGCGAAAAACTTATTTTAGGAGAGCCTCAAACGTTACCTGAATCGCTCACTATTAACTATAAAATAAGCCCTTACTTGGAACAAAAAGAGCCCGTCATTCCAACCATCGAGGTAGATTACCACGTTAAGCCCGGTGATAACCTGTGGAATATAAGTCAGTTGTATGGCGTTGCTCATAGCGATTTAGCACGTTGGAATAAGTTATCAGCATCTAGCGTATTAAAGCCTGGGACTCAGTTAGTTTTATTTATACCCCAAGCTGCGACACCTAAAGCCACACCGGCTAAAAAAGATCTGTTACTCGACTTACAAAATACATTAAATCATCCCCGTTAAGTTTCTAAAGCGCAGTATTTCGCGTAAAATTGCTTTTTAATTTATTGAAATCTTAAAGAGACATGCATGCAAATCAGTAAAAATTCGGCCGTTGAATTTCATTACACCTTGAGTGAAGCCGGTGAACAAATAGAAAGTAGTCTTAACGACGCGCCATTAAGTTACATTCATGGCAGCGAAGGCATGCTACCTGGTTTAGAAACCGCACTTGAAGGTAAAACTGCTGGTGATAAATTTAGCGTTACGTTATCTCCAAGTGAATCATACGGCGAGCGTGTTGATGATTTAATTCAGCGCATTCCGCTTAAGCATTTACAAGGCGATGTAAAAGTGTGGAAGCCAGGTATGACTGCAATGGTGCAATCAAATCAAGGTCGCCATCAAGTGACTATCGTAAAAGTAGGCCGCTTTAATGCTGATTGTGATTTAAACCACCCATTTGCTGGTAAAACACTGACCTTTGATGTTGAGGTTGTATCAGTTCGTGAAGCAACAAGCGAAGAAATCTCTCATGGCCACGTTCATGCTGAAGGTGGTTGCGGTCACGCACATTAATTGCTAATTAAAGGAGCAAGTATGTCAAAAGTTGCAATAGTAACCGGTGGCTCTAAAGGCATTGGCTTTGCTGTGGTACAGCGATTATTAGCTAACGGCTATCAGGTTCATAACTTAGATATTGAGTCCAGTGAGAGTGGTGTTTTTCATCAATGTGATGTTAGTAATGTAACCGCCGTACGCCAGTGTATACAGGCTATTATTGAAAAAACACAACGTATTGATGTACTTGTTTCAAACGCTGGTAAGCATCTAAGTGCCACAATTGAGCAAACCGATGAAGCGACATTCGATGCGTTAATGGCACTGAATGTTAAAGGTGCGTACGCGGCTATACAAAGCGTATTACCAGCTATGAAAGCACAACAAAACGGTGCTATTGTATTAGTTGCCTCAGACCAAGCCATTATTGGCAAACAAAACTCTTTTGCTTATAACTTAACTAAACATGCATTGGCTTCGATGGCTAAAACCACCGCCTTAGATTACGCAAGCGATAATATTCGCGCTAATGCAGTGTGCCCTGGCACCATAGAAACGCCGTTATTTCATAATGCGATTGATGCATACTGTAAAAGAAGTGGTGCTAATAAAGCCGATATTGTTGCAGAAGAAGCCGCCTTACAACCGCTCAACCGTTTAGGCCAAGCCGATGAAGTTGCTGCACTGGTAAGCTTTTTAGTAAGTCCTGATGCTAGCTTTATTACTGGTAGCTTGCAACGTATTGATGGCGGCTACACAGCACAATGAGTGCTACTTCCACAGTGGATACGTATATTATTTGGCAACAACTCAGTAATAAAAACAGCCGAAATATCTATTAAGTTAGTTAAAAATTAATAGCAAACTGCTTATATATTAGGCTTGTTTTCATGATAAAAAAATTGCTATATCACTAAGCAAGGTGTTGATAACGAGTTGCTCTAAAAGAAAAGTTTATGCAGATAGTTATAACTATGCATAAACAAAACCTTGTTAGCTAGCATCAATCATGCAACTGTAATTTATCTATCTTGCTTTATCTTTTGTCCTATATAGTTGCAGTTATCGAACGCAGCAGTCCACTCCAAAGGTGCAATATATGCAGCTTCCAGAGGCTCATTGCACTGAGAGTTTCCCAATTAGTCTGCAAGTAATAGGTGATTGAAAGGGAATGAATCACAAACTTAAGGATTCAGTAATATGCATGATAGCGTTGGGCTGTATATTAAATACGTCATAGAACCCTTGTCATATAATGCTTCTCACGCCTGTTAAACTTTTTTATTTTTTCTGAACAAAAATAATAATTATTATTCTTTGGTGGAATACTTAATTGCATATATAGTTAAAGTGCTCATGGAGTAAATAAGAAATTTTAAATTTAAAACAGGACTTTTATCATGAACGATCTTAGCTTTCGCGTTATCCCAAACGAAAATGACTCTTGGGAGTTTATTTCTAAATCAGGCTCTAGCGCTGACGATATTAAAATCAACTATAAAGAACTCTCTTCAGGTGGAAGCCTGAACTTATATTATGAGTTAGCAAACGAATCGGAGTGGACTTTTTCCGAAAATGGCAGCTATTTTTCAGATGCTAAAGACAACTTTAGTTACCAACTAAATAGCCTTGTTGCCAACGAAGGAAAGTCATTAATTATTACAATTTCTAATATTTTACCGCATCAAGCCTTATCTCAGGAGTTGAACAAACAATTGGCTGAGAATCCAAAAAAAGTAGTATCAGGGCAGTTGGATCAACGTGCAAATTATGAAATTAATTTTCGATTAATTGCAAAAAAGAGCACTGATGTTAACTCTCTTATGCGTTATTTTTCGCAAGATCCACGCGTTATAATTGAAGATATGGAGCCAGACTAGTAGCACAGAGCTTACTCTGCGCTATTTTCTACTGGACATAAAAAGTTATAATGCTCTTTACCTATTAAGCTCATCAGCTTATTTTCAGAGCATAGCCCCTTAAACCATTGTAAACGGTAAAAAACTGGGCTCCACCCCAGATTTATACTTTGCTCTATTGATGCTAGCGCCGAGTATTTTTCATTCAACAAGCTTTGTAGCATTGCTTTAATAAAGTATGCCTCTGCCAAATTAGAATTAGTAGCTAACAGCTGTTCAATCTGGTTCATCGCTTGTTGATTTCTATCTAAATGAATCAACACTTGCGCTTTTTCAAGTTGTTCTGCAACGTTCTGCGACGAAGAATCAAGCTGCTCATTAACTTTAGAGTATAAACTTTCGGCCTCTGTAAAGCGGCCCTTAAAATGAAGTAAATCGGCATAGTTAAGTTGTAAGGTAGTTTTTTTGGTATCTAACATCATCGCTTTTTGAGCAAAGTTTAATGCATTGGTAAACTCACCTTGTAGAGAAAGAGCAATCGAATAATTACTATAAATAGAAGCGCTTTGCCGTCCCGAATCTATCAGCTTTTGGTAGTTATTCTCTGCAGCCTTCAAGTCTCCCGATAGCAAATATACATCAGCGACTGTTTTTAGCGTTACAATATCGTTAGGGTTATAACTTAATACCTCCTTTAAATATTTTAATGCGTCAACACGTTTCCCCGATGTAAGATACGCTATTGCCAGGTTTCTTGTAGCTAATAAAGTTGGCCTTATTTTATATGCCATTTTCGCATGCTTTAAAGATTCTTCAAGGCGACCTATACGCTTAAAATAAATAGCCAAAATAATTTCTCTTTGGTATTCCTCTAATGATGAGTTTTGAATTCTGCTAATAATTTTTTCGGCTTCAATGTGCTCCCCCGTTTGTTGATATATTTCAAGTAGGTCAATTAAATAAGAAGGACTGTCACTGTATGAAGTTGGCGCTCGTTCAAGTTGAAATTGTAACTTTGTTATGAGCGCTACATTTTTGGAAGACTTATAAAGTCGTAAAATTATTTTTCGGTATAAAGGATATAAAGGCTTAAAATCTGGCTGTTGCGATAACAAGGCTTCAGCCATGGCACGTTGCTTTTGAGTACTACCTAAATCATTCGCAGCTAGGGTAACTAAGGATACATATTGCCTGATAAACTCATCTGACAATGACAGTTCCCTATTTGACAGGATGCTTGGACTAAGTAAGTTTTGTATCGAAGATAGTGTTGAGTTATAAATATTTAGATAGCTTTCCTTGTCTGTTGCACTTCGTGTTGTGCCTACTATTGTAGCGTTTTTATCTAATTCGTTTAGTGTAAAGTCACAAGATAAAAGACTACAATCTAATACAGGAATCAGTAACTTAGTAGCTCTTAGCGCAGCAGCTAAATTATTTAGGCCCGCATCATTACCAAGTATTGATTGTGTTTGTGTAACTTCCTTGCTCGAAATTAAAGCAAACTCGCGATCCGCAAGTACATATTCGGTTATTGCATCTTTGACGCCAAGACTGAGTAAGCGCTTTTGTGTATCCGTAACTTGGCTACTCACTGTAAATTCTACTGGCATCAAAGCTATCCTCTCTATCGGTTTCGATGAATACCAAAGCCAGCTCCCCGCGCTCAATAACAAACAAAGAACCACAGTAAGAAATAGTCTTCTATTGAAAAAACGTTTACTTACGTTGTTACTATTTTGATAGCTTTTAACATCTACAGTCGGGCTTTCAAAACTAAGTGAGTCTAAAATCCGCCTAAATTGAGATGCTACGGCACGAGCGTTTTCAGGCCGTTTATCAACTTTGAATGCTAATAATTGTTTAAGTAAAGGCACTAAATCAGCAGATAACTCTTTGATCGATTCATAACTTGCGCTACAAGGAAATGACATTATTTGTTTTGCTAAATCTTGCCCTATATTACTCGAGGCTTGTCTTGAATAGGCATGGTAGCCTGTTAATAATTGATAAGCTATTAGCCCTAGTGAAAACAAATCACTACGAAAATCCATAGTTTGATTATTCAATTGCTCAGGCGACATTGCCTTTAAGCTGCCATAATCAGTGCCTATATTTGTCGCTTCAGCTCCTTTAATTTTTGAGATACCAAAATCTGTTATTTTAACTATGTCTTCATCACTAACTAATACATTGGCAGGTTTCAAATCAAGATGTAGTATGCCTTTATCATGAATTGCAGCTAAGCCATCACTGATATGAATAAGTATTTCTAATTTTTTAGTAAGAGTAAGACTCTGTTCTTTCATTAAATGGGCTAAGGTCGTTCCTTTAACATACTCCATTTCTAATAAAATTTGTTCATCCCGATGAATTATCTTATAAAGCTGCACTATATTTGGGTGATTAAAGCTTGCAATTAACTTTGCTTCGCTGATGGCTCGCTCAGTATTATCTCCAGCTAATTTCATAACTTTGAGGGCTACTTGTCTATTCAACTCTAGATCTGTTGCAAGGTATATCGTACTCATTCCTCCTTGCGCCAAAACTTGTATTTGTTTGTAATAATCCTCTAACACAAACTGCTCGATCCATCATATGTAAATAATTAGTCTAGTATTTAATGTTAATTAAATGCAAAGTCAATATATACAATATGATAGAGTAATATTATTTACTAAAAGACCAAAAGAGAGCTGTATGGCTATACTGACTAAGTTAAACTCAAATATGATCTTTTATCTGCGCGACTTTCATCGTTTTGGTCGGCTAGCCCACTCTGTTGACACCTTATTAAACTACCCAGAAGTGACACGTATTCATGCTGTAATAGAGTGGGTAAAACCACACTGGTACATTCGTGATTTAAGCAAAAATGGGATTTGGCTAAACGGTAAGCGACTTGATAAGCAAACCAATTCCGTATTAGCCCTAAATGATCGCATCAGCTTTTCAGAAATAAATAACTTAGATTACCAGTTAACTTCTATCGATCCACCAAGAGATCTTTTACTACCGGTCAATGGAACAAATACACATTGTATGTTGCTCGAACCTTATCATTTTTTACCCGATAGCCAACACCCCAAAGCTGTTATTTATTACGACCCAGAGAGACTCTCTTGGTGCTATGAAAATACAGAAACTCACCAATTAGCACTCTTAAAGGATGGCCAAAGAATAACAATTGCAGAACAGCAGTGGCAGTTTTTTCAAGCAGAAATGACATCACAAGAAAACACGCTGAATTTAAGTCCTGCATCTATCAATGACCTTAAATTTATGTTCAATTTAAGCTTAGATGAAGAGCAAACCGAATTAAAAATAAGGCAACATAATACATTAGTTGACCTAGATGTTCGCTCTCACCACTACCTTACTTTATTGCTGGCTCGTAATAAATTGGCTGATATCAGAAATAAATTTGAGCCTGATGTACAGGGCTGGGTACAAGTTAAGAAATTAGCACGCGATCTCGGTATTAATGAGAGCCATGTCAATATTCAGATCCACCGTGCGCGAAAACAATTTATGGACTCTTTCAATAATATATTATCTGCTGATGTTTTGATTGAGCGTAAACGAGGTAAAGTTCGTTTTGCAGGGAAGTGTTTTACAATTTTAAAGGGGCAGAACTGTGAATCAACGGATCTCAAAAATTAAGAACTTGGTGTGGCGATGAGCAAAACTACAACCATTAATTGGTCGATTACCTAGCTATTATTTGCAGCGAACCACTGAAGGTTGTAGCCAAACTTATCAATAACTTAAATTGAAAACTAAATACCATAAACTGCTCCTCCATAGGGTAACAAGCAATACACTTATCAAGTACTTCTGGAATTTCACCAATTTGAATTGCCAACATCGCTCTGGTATTGACAGCTCATCATCTACCGCTTAAATACGAGCGCGGTATATCTCATTGGGCACGATAAATAATATTATTGTGGTCGTAATAGGTGTTACACTCTTTATTGAATTTGATCGACTTTTACTGCATCGTAACTTTCTGCAACCACTTAACCGCTTAGGTCAAGCCGATGAAGTAGTTACATTGGTAAACTTTTTGGCCAGTGATGAAGCCAGCTTCATTACTGGTGGGTTACAACCCATTTATGGCGGTTACATAGCACAATGACTACTAAAATTATTGACCCACATCTGCATTTTTTTAATTTTCAGGAGGGGAAATATACTTGGCTGCAAGGTGCTAACCCACCAGCTTGGTCTAACCTAGATAAAATAAAGCAACCGATTAGCGTTGCTGAACTGATCAAAAGTACAGACTTTGAACTCGCTGGTTTAGTGCACATAGAAGCAGGCTTTGATAATAACCGGCCCGTTAAAGAGTTAAACTGGTTAGCCAACCATATTAAAACCATACCTTATAAAGCGATTAGCTTTGCAACAATTAACCAGCCAAATAACGCATTTAAACTAGCACTTCAGCAGCTAGAACATTGCTCTCTTGTAGGCATTAGAGATATCACTGAAGGTCATGATGCCGAGCGCTTATTGAGCCCACATTGCCTCGATAACCTGCGACACTTGAGCCAATTAAAGCTGCATTTTGAAGCCCAATTTAAAGTAGAAAACCTCAACATCACCGAGCGGCTCATTTCTTATGCCATCCAAATTAGTGACTTACAAATAATCATTAATCACACTGGGCTTGCACACAACCTTGCTAACTGGGCAGCTGCAATTGAACTACTTGCAAAGCAGCCTAATGTTGCGATTAAGTTTTCAGGTTTTGAGTTACTCATGCTTAATAGCGAGCAGCAAAGCCAATGTTTTAAACATATATTAAAGCATTTTGGTATGCAAAGAGTGATGTTTGCTAGCAACTTCCCAGTGTGCCAAATTAACATTAACTACAATGAGTTATGGCAACATTACCGCACTCTATGTAACGATACTATTATCTGGCAGCACCTGAGTTACAAAAATGCAGCGCGCCTCTATCAACTCTAAATAAAAACCGCTATATTTAGCTCAACAGTTTAAAAAACGAGCATGCGTATGGCCATTTTTAATTCACCTTCTCTTAAATACACATTACTCCCTTTTTCGCTAGCCGCTTTATTAACAGGTTGTGGCGGTGCAGGTAGCGACAATGCGATTAACCCAACAACGGATAATAGCGGTTGGACTTCAGGTGTATTTGCTAGCTCAGGACAATTTAAAGGTCAATGCCAAGCTATTAACGAAAAAAACTGGCTGCGCTCTTGGAGTAACGAAACCTACCTATGGTATGACGAAATTATTGATACCAATCCGGCATTAACATCAGGCGTTATTGATTACTTTAATACTTTAAAAACTGAGCAACTGACTGAATCGGGTGCGCAAAAAGATAATTTTCACTTTAGTTTGCCGACCGATGAGTGGCAAAGACAAAGCCAATCTGGCCTGAGCTTTGGTTATGGCTTTAACATAAAAATAATTGCAGGTAGTGCGCCGCGCCAAGCTGTTGTTAGCTACACCGAGCCAAATACCCCAGCTAGTAATCAAAATATTATTCGTGGTTTTGAGCTTTTAGAAGTTGATGGTGTTGATTTTATTAACACCACCTCATCAAGCGAGGTGGGGATCATTAATGCAGGTTTATTCCCCGAGCAAACGGGTAAAGTTACCGAATTTGTATTTAGGGATATCAGTTCCAATGAAAATCGCACTGTTACGCTCACGTCTCAAAATATCGAATCACAACCAGTAATGAATGTTCGTACCGATTTAGCCGATGGTGATGTGGGTTATTTTCAATTTAATAGCCACAACGCCATAGCCGAGACACAGCTTTACAACGCCTTTAACCAACTCGCTGCCAGTAGCATTAAAGATTTAGTCATTGATGTGCGCTATAACGGAGGGGGATTATTACAAATGGCTAGCCAAGTAGGCTACATGGTAGGGGGCAGTAACACGCAGGGCAAAATATTTGAACGCACTATTTTTAACGATAAATACCCCAATACCAACCCTGTAACAGGCCAAACACTGACACCGATGCCTTTTACAAATCGTTTTGTTGGCTTTGAAAACAATTCTGCAATTGTAGTAGGCACGCCGTTACCCACCTTGAACTTAGAAAGGGTATTTTTACTCACCACCAGCAGTACCTGCTCGGCTAGTGAGGCTATCATTAACGGGCTGCGCGGAGCCGATGTTGAAATTATTCAGATAGGCGCAGGCACCTGCGGTAAACCGTATGGCTTTTACCCTACCGACAACTGCGACACCACTTATTTTACTATTCAATTTACTGGCGAAAATAACAAAGGTTTTGGTGAATATTCAGATGGCTTTACACCGCAAAATACCATTGATGACGCACGACAACCGGTTCGCATTGCTGGGTGTGCTGTTGCCGATGACTTTTCTAAGCGCTTAGGTGATGCTAGTGAAAGCTTATTAAGTACAGCGCTGAGCTATAGAGAAAACGGCAGTTGCCCTGCCCCAAGCTCAATAAATAGTGTTCTTGGTTTTGCGCCCACTATCGCCACCGATATGCCAGAAGTAAAAGATATGCGAATTCAAACCATGCTAGAACAAAATACTATTCTTAGTGATAACATGAGATAAGCAATGAACATATTATTAGCAATAAGCATGGCTGCAGCGACATTAGGGCTAACGGGTTGCTTAGCGCAAAGCTCTGAACCCACTCCTAAGTTACAGCATGCGTTACTAGTTGAGCCAAATAGCGCTAAAGTAGCCGAGGCTATTACGCAACTGCTACATAGCTCGCAGGTTCAATTAGCCGATGACGTTTTTGTAACCTCAAGCACAGTTACGCTTGAGCAACTTAATCACAAAAACTCTCAGGGAAATCCGATTATGGGCAAGCAGCTTAATATGCCGGATCAGTTTGAACTGATGATTAAGGGAGAGCGCTGTTCTGTTCGCCACCTTGATAGCAAAGCAACCATTGAACTAAAACAGGTGCTTTGTAAAATAAATCCACAGCGATAAAAAAGCCGGTAAGTGAGTTATCACTTACCGGCTATTCAGAAATAGAGCTATTTAACCTGAACTCTGGATAATAAATCCATCTCAACCAGAGTTCAGGTTATTTATTTTATTTCTACGCGTTGTGAGCGCATTACAATTTCATCGTTAAGTTCAATCCCAAGGCCTGGTTCTTCTGATACTTCAAAAAAGCCATTTTTAGGTTGTGGATCTTGTAAGCACAGCTCTCTGTTCCACTTTTTAATCGCATAAGTATGATGTTCATGAATTAAAAAGTTAGGGATCGCCGTTTCTAAGTGTAATGCTGCCGCGGTTGCAACCGGCCCACCACATACGTGTGCCTGAATACGCACGTCAAAAATATCAGCGTAATCACATACCTTTTTAGTTTCAGTAAAGCCACCACATAAACCAATATCTGGCTGTAGTACATCAATGCTTTGATCTTCTAAATATGGACGCACACCCCAACGGTTATATAAGCGCTCGCCGCCTGCAATAGGTACAGCCACTTTATCAGCCACTTTGGCATGTAACGAATGGTTCAAATAATTCACTGGCTCTTCAAAATACATACAGTCGAATTCTTCTGCAATCTCACCAATTTGAATTGCTGATGTCGCACCCGGTAAACTGTGGCATTCAAAAATAATATCGACTTCGTCACCCACGGCTTCACGAATAGCCTGCATACGAGCGCGGTATAGTTTCATTTCTGGGCGAGAAATAATATTTGTGCGGTCGTAATAGGTGTTGCCGTCTTTATCGTATTGAATTGGGTCAACCTTTACCGCATCGTAACCTTCCGCTACTGCTTTTAGTGCCGCTTCGGCATATTCTTGTGGCTGTACCAGCGCTTTAAACTCACTGTCCCAGTCAAACTGTAACTGCGATGCATAAGTACGTAGTTTGTCGTTAACTTTACCACCAAGCAACTGATACACAGGTAAACCCAATGCTTTACCTTTTATATCCCAAAGCGCCGTATCAATTGCACTCATTGCTGCATAAACTACCGGCCCACCGCCTAAACCCCAAAAGCTTTCACGCAACATACGTGACCATAGTTTTTCAGTTTGAAACGGGTCATGGCCAATTAAAAAGGCATCGGCCATTTCTTTGATCATCGCAGCGGCAGCGCTGTGACCTAGGTCATAGGCAAGGCCGGCTTCACCTACACCGCTAATCCCTTCATCGGTATGAATGCGAACAAATACCGGCGTCCATGCAGGACGTTCAGGACAATGAATATCAAAGACTTCAACGCGATTTACTTTCATAAAAAATTCCTTATTAACCTTTATTGGTTACTTTGCAAAACTTGGGTCAAGACGATACGCTTTTCGTAACATGGCAGGCCATGCTAGCTGCCCCCCAGTACTGCCGCTGTGAACAACGTTCGCTTGGTTATAAATGTTATCAATAATAGCTTGCGGTACTGCAATCGCTTCTTGTGCACTTGATTGAATAGCTAACTGTATTTCACAGGCACGTTGAAGGTCATAAAAGCGCATAAACGCATCACCGACTGTTGGCCCTACCGTTAAGCCGCCGTGGTTCACCAATAGCATATGATTGGTGGTGCCTAAATCTGTTTGCAGGCGTTTACGCTCATCATCATTCACCGCTAGACCTTCATAACCATGGTAAGACAGAGAAGGTAATGAAAACATCGAATACTGACTTAACGGTAACAACCCTTCTTTTTGTGTTGCAACTGCAATGGTTTCTTTAGTGTGCAGGTGTATGACGCAATGGGCATCCTCACGTACTTCATGAATGGCACTGTGAATGGTAAACCCCGCCGGGTTAATATCAAATGGAGTATCGTCAATAATGCGGCCATTTAAATCGACTTTAACTAAGTTAGATGCAGTGATCTCATCAAACGTTAAACCAAACGCGTTTACTAAATAATGATCCGTATCCGGTAAGCGAGCAGAAAGGTGCGTATAAATTAAATCCCCCCAACGAAAATGGTCTACCAATCGATAACATGCGGCTAAATCAACACGTAATTGCCACTCTTGTTCTGATACTTTATTTTTTAAATCGAGCTGGGGTAAATCAAACATAACAAGCCTTTTAAAACACAGCATAGCGCTAGTGATTGTAGATGTTTAGAAATCTAAATGAGTATTCGCATGATGGCAATCACCAAATAAAAAAGCCACACAAAGGTGTGGCTCTTTTTAGATTGCGTTAGCGATTATTGTACTTTTGATAGGTAATCGGCAATTGCTTCAAATTCTTCATCAGTCACAGTCGCAACCATTGCTTTCATCGCCATAGACATACCATTGCTACGTGCGCCTGACTTGATGTCTTTCATTTGCGCTACTAAATACTCTTTGTTTTGACCATTTAGTTTAGGGTACATCGCCATAATAGGTGCTTTACCATCTGCACCATGACATGTTTGACAATTTTTAGCGGTGTAAAGTGCAGCGCCATCAGCAGCGGCTGCTGAAAATGAAAAACTTGCGGCTAAACCAATACCCGCGCCTAATAAAAGTGTTTTTATCTTGCTCATTGTATTTACTCTTCTTTTTACGGTTAAAAAAAACGGTTGTGATAATTGTAGTCAATAAATCTTTAAAAAGCATACGTCCTTGATAAGGTTTGACGATCAATCAGAACAAATACGTGTATCCCTCATAAAACAAATATTAGCTTGCTTCAGCTGAGCAGATACTTAATAACAGCTTACCAAATAAGATCGTCTGGTACTTCAAAATCAGCGTACGGATCGTCTTCGTCCTTGGCTTTATTCTCAGGTTCTACATGAAACACAATATACTTTTCATCAACCTCAGCCACTTTGCGTGCAGGCTCGTCTTCTAATACGTAAAACTGGCCTTCTAATACACAAATTGCTAAACGTCCGCCCGAGAGCGCCTTTTGCGTTTGCTCATTCACATCAAGGCCCTTTACTTTATTTTCATAAGTAAAGTTAAAGGTACGCTCACCACGAATTGACTCTTGGTTGTGATGCTCTAAAATTTGCTTAACACGAGCTACCTGCTCGCGTTGCTTTAATTCTTCTTGGCGCGTTTTGTTAAGCTCTTCGGCTTTTTGCTGCTGCTCAAGCTTGGTTTGCTGAATATGTTTTTGCAAATCATTTGGGTTACTTGTCGCTCCCTTCTTTTGCTTTTTCTGTTGCTTGCGCTTTTCTGATTTAGCAACTTTGGCTTTATGTGATGTTGTTAAACCAGCTTGGAGCAATTGCTCTTGTAGTGACCCCATGGCGTGTTCCCACTAAAAACGAATATTAATGCTATTTTAATCACCAACGAGCGTAAATAACAGCGCTATTGGTATTAATCTAACAAACTACTGAAAACAAAGCATGATTTAGCGCAATAAAGGTTAATTTATGAAAACCCTAACAGTTTTGTATATAATGCAGCTCAACTAATAAGCAATGTTAACGGCAGTCAATGCGCTTACCTCACTTACTCCTTTGTTCTGTCTTTATTTTTTTTGTCTTATACGCACCACAGCCATTATTAAGTTTATTTGCCACCGAATTTAATGTAGCGCCTGCCATTGCAGGCAGCTTAATGACTGCCACTATGCTACCTTTGGCAATAGCTCCTTTGGTGTATGGGCTGTTTTTAGCCAAGCGAAACCCACTATTAATTTTACGCATTGCAATGTTATTCCTCGGTGTGGGCTGTTTATTATTTATTTATGCACCTAGCTTTGAGCTACTGTTACTTGTTCGGTTTTTACAAGGGCTGACTTTACCTGCCGCATTAACCGCTATGACCAGTTATATTGGTATGAGCTATCAAACCGATACACTACAGAAAAATATGACTCTTTATATTGGTAGTACGATTGTCGGTGGTTATTTTGGCCGGGTATTGGCTGCGCTCTTTAGCGACTTGTGGTCATGGCAAAGTTTTTATTACTTAATTGCTGCCATGTTGATAATACTCGCGCTTAGCGTTCCCCATAAACGCTTTGTCTTGAGTAGCTCTAGTAAGGTGTTATCACCTTTAGATTATATGAAACAACTTAAAGAAGGCTCGACACTTAAGCTTTATGGTGCCATATTTTGTATGTTTTTTTGCTTTGCAGCGCTATTAAACTACTTACCTTTTATTTTAAAAAAGACCTTTTTAATTAATAACACCCGCGACATTGGCTTAGTTTATAGTGGTTATTTAATTGGCGCGTTAGCCTCTATTTTTACCCCGTGGTTATTAAAAAAAATGACCTCAGCTTGGCGCTTGTTGGCAGCGGTATTCCTGTTTTATAACCTTAGTATTGTGTTATTAATGAGTCATTCACTGATGTTGTTTTTAGTTGCATTCACACTCTTTTGTGGCGCTATGTTTGTAATTCATTCCACAGCGGCACCATTGGTTAATAAAATTAGTCACGCCCCACCTAGTGTTACTAATGGTTGTTACGTGTCATTTTATTACAGCGGTGGCGCACTAGGGTCATTATTACCTGGGGTGGTTTATCAAACGCATGGGCAAACCGCGTTTATGGCAACACTTCTTGCAGTTTGCTTATGTGGTCTGGGGCTTATTTTGTGGGCTCAGCGCGATGGCAAAAACATTACCCGCGGCTGATGCTCTGTAAAATCAAAAAAGCGTAGTAAATCAGGCTTAGTTAATAACCATGTTTGAGTGTTTTCAAATGGGTGGCAGTGAAATAAATCGCCAAACCAAATATCCTGATCAAGCCAGAGTGTTACATCTCGTTGCTTATCGTTCATTAGGCTGAGCATTGACACACAACCTGGTGCAACTTTTAAGTACTTAGCCAAGCGCTCATTAGAGGCAAACCCTAAACGCGATAAGCCTTGCTGTTTAGAAAGTGATTTTAAATCGAGTTGTTTATCGTGCGAGGTGATCACTAAAAAATGGCGCTTACCTTCGTTATCTCGCAAAAATAGATTTTTTAAGCGTGTTCCAGGGCGATTCACCATCAGCTCGTCGGCATCTAAGCTGCCATGCAACGCTGGATGCTCAATCACGTCATAGTTAATATCAAGTTGGGCTAACACCGCCGCTAATTTTTGTTTATCCGCTAACATACTACAAACAACGCCCTCTTAATTGCACACTTAAATCTCGCCATAGCACTTCGTTTATTTCATGCTTATCTGCACAATAGTTACGTTGTGCAAGCTCTTTATTAAGAAACTCTACCGCTTGATCTTCTAATTGTAACTTAAGCACGCTCGACTCTTCAAAATGCTCTTGTTCGGCAAAACGCTTTACATCGCTTCGGGTTAGCTTTTTATTAATATTAATTTGCTCGCGACTCTTAGCCTTTACAGAGACCACATAGGCAAAAAGCTTATTACCTTGCTCATCAAGGGTGTCATAAAATTTTTTATTATTAATTTCGAATGGAGGCTCACCTACCGAGCTGGCACAGCCAAAAAGGAAAGTCATGAAAACTAAAGCGTATTTTTTCATCATGTATTATCGTTTTAGTAAATATTGATGCCGAGTTTAACAAAAATTAGTTAAAACGGAAAAATTTGTGAAAAAATACTTGACCAAAAACGTAAAAATATTTAAAGTTCACCCCGCTTAAGACTCAGCACTTAAGCATTTACAGCATATATAAATTAGGAATGTGGGGCTATAGCTCAGCTGGGAGAGCGCCTGCCTTGCACGCAGGAGGTCAGCAGTTCGATCCTGCTTAGCTCCACCACTTTCCTACTCTCTCCTTTTATTAATACCCTATTTTTATATTCTAAATAAATTTTTCTGTTAATAATGCTTTGTATTTTTTAATCTCTATTTTTGCTTAGTTGTTTAATTTTGCTAAATCGAGATCAAAAATGCCGAGCAAAGCCCGGCATTTTTATCATTTATTGGGTTCGGTTAGTTATTCACGAACTTGACCAACACCATTAACTAAATATTTTTCAGTGGTTAATGACTCAAGTCCCATAGGACCATAAGCATGTAGCTTAGTCGTTGCAATACCAATCTCTGCACCTAAGCCTAGTTGTGAGCCATCAGAAAAGCGTGATGACGCATTAACCATAACAACCGACGCATCAACACTACGTTGGAATAACTCTGCTGCCGCATCGTTCTTAGTACAGATAACTTCAGTATGATTTGAACCGAATTGAGCAATGTGCTCAACCGCTGCATCAAAACTTGGCACAATGCGAATTGCTAACTCTAAGTCTAAGTACTCTTCACCAAATTCGTTATCATCAAGTACAGTGGCATTATCAAAATATTCAGCCGCTTTAGCGTCAGCATTAATTTTTACACCTTCTTGACGAAGAACAACTGCACACAGATTTAAAAACTCATCAGCTACATCTTGGTGTACCACTAAACCCTCTAGTGCATTACATACGCCAGTACGTTGAGTCTTACCATTTAGCAGTAGATTAAGCGCTACTTCTAAATCAGCATCTTTATCTACATATAAATGACAAACGCCTTTAAAGTGCTGGATAACAGGGATTGTGCTGTTTTCAGTAACATAGTTAATCAGGCCTTCACCGCCACGAGGGATGATTAAGTCAATGCTATCGCGTTGTTGCATCAATTCCATGAGCAAGGCGCGGTCAGGATCTGGGATCACTGAAATTAACGCAGTTGGTAAGCCATGTTTAGTAAGCACGCTATGCATTACACTGGCAATGGCTTGTGAGCTTTTAAGCGCTTCTTTACCACCGCGTAAAATAACACCATTGCCCGATTTAAAGCATAATGCCCCCGCGTCAGCCGTTACATTAGGACGCGCTTCATAAATCATACATACCACACCTAGTGGTACACGCATTTTACGAATTTTAATCCCATTAGGGCGCTCAGTAATGTCACGTAACTGACCAACTGGATCATCAAGTGAAACAATCACTTCGATACCCTCAGCCATGGCTTCAATACGCTCATCATTCAATGTTAGACGGTCTATCATTGATGCCGCTAAGTTATTGTCGCGTGCAGCGCTTAGGTCACTTTCGTTTTCTTTAATTATAAATTCTTTTTGATCTCTTAATGCCGCTGCCATATCGGTTAACACTTTGTTTTTAGTCTCGGTATCGAGTAAAGCAAGTGTATGTGCAGCCTTTGCTGCTTGGCGTGATATATCCGTAATTAAACTCATGACTTCTCCAATAATGCGATATCTTTTTCTGAAATAATTGGTCCAATTGAATCCTGCATTTTTTCGCTGAATTCACTCTGCTCGTTATCTGCAATAAAGTTTAACAAGCAGCTACTGTAATTTGCTGTGGCTTTAGCTAAACGCGTACCATCTTCACTGCGAACTAAGATAGTATCGCCCACAGCAAACTCGCCATGTACTTCTCTGATCTCATCGCCACGTAAACAGCCGTCTTCACCTTCTAGTGAGTCATCAAATGACCCTTCAACAACGACTTCCCCTTGCTCATTGGCGGTATGTGTCATCCAGTGAATAGAATCTTGCATTGGCTTCTCATAAGGCAAGAATACGCTTCCTGGGTTTTCACCGGCTAACAAGCGAGTAAAGGTTTCTTCTTTAAAGCCATTAATAATGTAAGTTGCAATACCATGTGAAGTGGCTTTCTCTGCCGCTTCAATCTTGGTTTTCATACCACCTGTACCTACCGCACTGGTTGCACATCCTGCCATAGCATAAATAGAATCATCAATTGATTTTATTTCAGGCAATAACACGGCATCGTCATGCAAATTTGGGTTTTTATCATACAAGCCATCTACATCAGAGAAAATCATTAACGCGTCGGCATCAGCGGCTGCTGCAACCATGGCTGATAAATTATCGTTATCACCCACTTTTAAATCATCTGTTGTTACTGCATCATTTTCATTAATGATAGGTAGCACGCCATGTTCTAGCAATGTAAATACGGTTTCACGGATACTCTGGTAACGCTCACGGTCACGTAAGTCACCATGGGTTAATAATAGCTGCGCTGATGGAAAATCAAAGAAACGATCCCACATGGCCATCATTTCTGTTTGCCCTGCTGCAGCCATCGCTTTTTTCATTACCACTGAACGAGGTTGGTCTGATGGAAATAAATGTGAGCCAGCCGCTACTGAACCAGATGAAACTAGAATAACCTCAATTCCACGTGCGCGACAGCGAACAATAAACTGTGCGATGGTTAATAAATAACGTGAACGACAGCCATCTTGATCAGGTGCAATTAAGGCACTGCCCACTTTAAGTACGATACGTCGCCAATTTAACTTTTGCATAAGTGCTCAACTTTCCATTTAATTTGTTTTCATCACATAGATGAATGAAATTAGGTCGCCATGTTTATAAACATAGCGTCGAATTTATTTATCATTGCCCACACTTTTTTACACACACGTACACCGTCTCTAAAACTAGCGTTTTAAATTGAGATGCAAAAATAAATAGTATTAACCCAATAAATAAATCGGATCGTACTAACTAAAAAAATATAAAGTGTTGTTTATGTATCGCTGTAAAAAGCTGTGTGCGGCTTTTTTATTAACAACATACATAGAGCCTCTTAAGTCTGGTACACCAACAGATAGGGTGATGACTTAAGGACCGAGATTTAATCGCCACGATGGGGATTAAATATTGAGAGGTAATAGTTCAACTCAAACTTATATTTATCTGTATTGAGCAAATAAACACTTCGAGCAAAACCATACCAAAGAGTACGGTAAATGATATTGTGTGTTCAAATATAAAAAAACAAGGCAAAAACAATCAGTAAGATAGTTAAGATGTTTGTATCTAACATATTTACGTATTTAAACTACAAACTTTATTAGATAACTAATTATTCGAACACGAAGTATAATACGTTAAAGTAGCTGCTTAGATCAAGGCTAAAATTCAAGCTGCATAGGTCAACACTACTAAAGCGAGTGCTTTTTACATTAAGTATCATGCAGTTAGACTACTATAAATATGAATTATATAGACTATAAATTTGATAACATTTTAGAAAATGACGTTAACACTAAATAAATAAGTATTATTTATTAGCTAAATTGAATTTACACGTGTATACCCACTGTATTACTGGTAGGTAACAGTTATACTTTTAAACATTATTAATATTAAGGAGTTTTTACTCTATGTCAGCAATTTATATAGCAGGTATTGCACTGTGTTCGGTGCTAGCCCAATGGGTCGCCTGGGCGTTCAGAGTACCCGCTATTCTGTTTTTGTTGCTTACTGGGCTTTTATTAGGACCATTTAGTGGCGTATTAGACCCAGATGCCTTATTAGGCGATTTACTTTTTCCGGTGGTGTCTTTAAGCGTTGCTGTGATTTTATTTGAAGGGTCTTTAACGCTGCATTTTCGGGAGCTTAAAGGGATCAGTAAAGTAGTAAGAAACCTCTGCTCTATTGGTATGCTTATGACCTGTATCGTTATCAGCTTAAGCGCCTATTGGTTATTAGAGCTAAATTGGCGAGTCGCAGCAGTACTTGGCGCGGTGCTTGTTGTAACCGGACCAACGGTTATTGCGCCACTGCTTAACTCAATGCGACCCACTCAAGATATTGACCGTATTTTACGCTGGGAAGGTATAGTTATAGACCCTATCGGCGCTTTATTCGCGGTATTAGTGTTTGAAGCAGTTATGTTAGTTGGTCAAGGTGAAGTATTTAGCCACACTATAATTGCACTAGTTAAAACCGTTGGTGTTGGTTTAAGCATTGGTGTGGTTTCGGGCTGGATCACAACGCAACTAATGCGCCGCGAATGGTTGCCATTTGAGCTGCATAAATTTGGCATTTTAGCGTTAGTGTTAATTAGTTTTTCTATCTCAAATCATATAAGCCATGAGTCAGGCTTATTAGCTGTAACTGTGTTTGGTATTTGGTTAGCTAATCAAGATGACCTAGAAATAGACTCGGTACTTGAATTTAAAGAAGATCTTTCGATGATTTTGATCTCAACCTTGTTTATTTTACTAGCTGCCAGATTACAGCTTTCTGATTTAATGATGCTCGACAGCGATGTATTTATATTTTTAGCTATTGTGCTATTTATTGCGCGCCCGTTGTGTATTGCTATTTCAACCTTTGGCACCGATTTACCAATGAAGTCTCGCTTGGTGCTGGCTTGGATTGCACCTCGCGGTATAGTTGCTGCAGCCGTAGGCTCTGTATTTGCGTTAAGTATGATAGAAGCCGGTGTAGCCGATGCTGAGAAAATGGTGCCATTGATATTCACGGTTATTATCGTCACTGTGGTACTGCAAAGCTTAACGGCTATCCCTGTTGCTAAGTTGCTAGGGGTGCGCCAGCCCTCCCCTAATACTATTTTAATTATTGGTGCAAACCATGTATCTCGTGCTATTGCTCGTGGTTTAAAGGAACAAAACATTCCCGTTCACTTATCAGATCCTGCTTGGGAAAACTGTAAAATGGCACGTATGGATGGTTTGCCTTGTTATTACGGTAATCCACAATCTGAGCATGCTGAACGTTATTTACCTTTAACCACTATTCGCAGTGTTTTAGCGCTTTCACCTAATCGTCATCATAACGCATTAGGGGTGCAGTATTTTTCTCATTTATTGAATGAAAAAAATGTATTTTCACTTCGCTCATCGTCATCACATGCTAAAGCAAATAAAGACAGCGCGACGTTCTTATCACGACAAATTCTGTTTGGTGAAAACGGCGCATACGCTCGTTTAAGTAGCGTGATTGCCAAAGGCGGTAAAGTGAGTGCAACACGAATATCTGAAGAATTTAGCTGGCAACAGTATTTAGAAATGAATCCAGAAGCGATCCCAATGTTTATTCTCAAAGGAGATAAAGACAGTGATGAAGACGCTCCAGTGAAAATGAGGCCTTTTACCAGTGATATGGAAAAGCTACCACAAGAGGGTGAACGAGTAGTTGCATTGCAACCGCCCAAAATATCGCTATTAAAAGATCCGGCCAATAACAAAGCTAAAGACAATAAAAAAGACGAGTGATAACTAAAAAAGCGAGATTGCCACAAAGGCATTCTCGCTTTTTATTTACATACCTGAACTCTGGTTAAGAGATTTACTAACATATTAAATCATAGTCATAATAAGGCTTATTTTCTCTGGCCAGAGTATAGGTTACATAGGTAAGCGCGCGCGGGTAACGACACTGGCTGGCATTTTTTCAGCAAGTTTAGTTAATGCTCGCTCTATTTTTTTATGTGTCGCTTTATCGGCTACCGTGGTGTTAAACAACCAACGATAAGCATCTTCAAAATCTCTAGGACTACCATAACCTTGATTAAACAAACCAACTAATCGCAACTGCGCTTTTAAATTGCCTTGCGCTGACGCCTCACGTAAGTAGGTTATTGCCATGGCCTTGTCTTTTTGAACCAACTGCCCAACGTCGTAGTAACGACCTAGTTGCTCTAATGCAGCCGCTAAGCCCTGCTCAGCCGCTTTTTTCATGTAATACACACCTAGAGCAACATCACGCTCGACACATACTTTATAAGCGAGCATATCACCGTATAGGAATTGATATGATGGTAATGCCATTTTATTGGCTCGCGCTTCTATATCTTGCACTAACTGGCAATTATCTGCCTTTACGCGGGCTAGATGAGTGTTCTCATTAATTAAAGCTATTAACTCAGATTCAGTATACAGCGGCACAGCTGCTGGACTTTCTTCAGCTAAGCTATTGCTTATATTAAATAAAGAAAGTGTAAGTAGTGATAATGACCACACTGAGCAACGAGAAGATAAACGCATATTAACCACTTTAAAAATAAACTTACCAAATAATATACAAAGATCGTTCCACTATTAATAGCGTCACTTTTCCGCAGACATAAAAAAAGCTGCACATGGCAGCTTTTTTCAACATAAACCCAATTATGCGAATGGGCTACGAAGTATCATTGTTTCAACACGGTCTGGACCTGTAGAGATAATATCAACAGGTACGCCAGTGATTTCTTCAATACGCTTGATGTAATCAATTGCCGCTTTAGGTAAACCGTCAAGCGATGTTACACCCACTGTATTTTCTGACCAACCAGGCATTTCTTCGTATACTGGCGTTACTTTATCGTAACCTTCAGCAGCTAATGGTGTCACGTTAGTCACGGTACCATCTTCAAGCTTATAACCAGTACAGATTTTAAGTGTTTCTAAACCATCTAGAACGTCAAGTTTAGTTAAACAAAATCCTGAAATACTGTTGATTTGAACTGCACGGCGCATAGCCACTGCATCTAACCAACCTGTACGACGTAAACGACCTGTAGTAGCACCAAACTCATGACCTTTGTCACCTAAATGCTTACCTACTGGGTCTTGCTTATCAAGGCCATCGTAAAGCTCTGTAGGGAAAGGACCTGAACCTACACGTGTTGTGTACGCTTTAATGATACCTAGTACATAATCAAGGTGTAATGGGCCAAAACCCGCACCTGTAGCAACGCCACCAGCGGTGGTGTTTGAAGATGTTACATAAGGGTAAGTACCGTGATCAATATCAAGTAGTGTACCTTGTGCACCTTCAAATAAGATGTTGTCACCAGCGTTACGCGTTTGATCTAAAAGCTCAGTTACATCAACTACCATTGCTTTTAAAATATCAGCAACAGCCATTGCATCATCAAACGTTTTTTGAAAGTCCACAGCATCTACTTTGTAGTAGTTCACTAATGTGAAATTGTGGTATTCCAATACTTCTTTTAACTTAGTAGCAAATAATTCAGGATTGAATAAATCACCAACACGTAAACCACGACGTGCTACTTTATCTTCGTACGCCGGACCGATACCACGACCCGTTGTACCGATCGGTTTATCGCCACGCGCAGTTTCGCGAGCTACATCTAATGCAACATGGAAAGGCAATATTAGCGGACATGCTTCACTGATTAAAAGACGTTCACGTACAGGTACGCCACGCTCTTCAAGCATGCCAATTTCTTTCATTAGCGCTTCTGGTGATAAAACAACACCATTACCAATCACACATTTAACATTGTCACGTAATACACCCGATGGAATAAGGTGTAGAACTGTCTTTTCACCGTCGATCACTAAAGTATGGCCAGCGTTATGACCACCTTGATAACGAACTACTAAAGATGCTTTATCTGTAAGGAGGTCAACTACCTTACCCTTACCTTCGTCACCCCATTGGGTGCCTAGTACAACAACGTTTTTACCCATTGCAAATTCACTTAGAGAAAATTAGGACGAGATTTTACCAGAAAACTAAAGCAATGTTCACCCCGTTTAGCTTATTTTTTCCTCGTGCGGCTAGTAAACACCAGTGTTTCGTTAATAATCACATAAATAACAGTCATTTATAACCTTAAAACTCAGATAACAAAAAGCCCTGCAATGGCAGGGCTTTTTCAAGTTTAACTATGTCTTGTCCTGAAATGTGTTTACACATTTAGGACTTATTTTATGAAAACCACTAAAACTAAAGACGTTAAGCGTACTCAACGAGATTATACATTAGGCTTTAAATTATCCATTGTTGAGCAAGTAGAAAAAGGCGACTTCACATATAAACAGGCGCAAAGTCATTACGGTATTCAAGGTCGTAGCACCGTTCTGGTATGGCTGCGAAAACATGGTAAATTAGATTGGTCTAAACCAACTTATATAGCCAACATGCCTAAATCAAAAGAAACCCCAGCACAAAAAATTAAACGTTTAGAGCGCGAGGTAGAGGAGTTACGCCTAAAGGATTTAATCAAAGATGAAATGATTAATATTATGGATGAAGAATATGGAGCGGGTTTGCGAAAAAAGTACATATCCGAGCTATCACGCGCGCAAAAGAAAACCAGCAAGTAAAGCTTACTCCTTTATGCCGTGCATATGGCATAACGCGACAAGGTTACTATCAAGCTATGCGCAGAATAGATTCTCGGAATAAAGCGTTGAAGCCAGTCAAAGAGTTAGTGATGTATTGGCGGCAATTCATGCCTCGTATTGGTGGGAAGAAACTTTATCTGATGATAAAGCCAGAGCTGCAAGAGCGTGACATTAAACTAGGCCGAGATTGTTTTTTTGACTATTTGAGAGAGCATGACTTGCTTGTAAAACCAAAGAAAAATTACACTAAAACAACAAATAGTAATCATTGGATGCACAAGCATCCCAATTTACTAAAAGAATACAAACCTACTGCGGCCGAGGAAGTCTTCGTTAGTGACATTACATACGTAAAGTCATCGCAAGGCGTGCATTACCTGTCGTTAGTCACTGATGCTTATAGTCGAAAAATAATGGGTTATGAGCTCAGTGATGAAATGAAGGCAACTGATGTAGTCAAAGCGTTAGAGATGACGATTAAGCAGCGGGTGTATAAACGTGATGCTATTCATCATTCAGATAGAGGTTTACAATATTGCTCTGAAGTATATCAAGGTATGCTATTAAAGGAGGGAATTAGGCCATCTATGACCGATGGATATGACTGTTATCAAAACGCATTAGCTGAGCGTATTAACGGGATATTAAAACAAGAGTTTCTACTGTATAAATGTCGTAATATGGCAGAGTTAAAAGAGCTCGTTGAAGAATCGATATTTATATACAATGAAATGCGACCGCACTTAAGTTTGAATATGAAAACACCAAATCAAGTGCATAAAAAAGACCTGGCGCTTTCGCACCAAGTCTTTCATTAAAACCGTCAACCTATTTCAGGACGGGACACTAAAGCTATAATTACTGAGCTTTCGCGCCTTTCATGTATTGGAAGAAGTCGCTATCCGGTGATAACACCATCACGTCTTGCTTGCCTTTGAAAGTTTGCTTGTAAGCTTCTAAAGAGCGAACAAAGCTAAAGAACTCAGGATCTTTATTATATGCACTAGCATAAATCGCAGCAGCGTCAGCATCACCTTGACCACGAACAGAACGAGCATTACGTTCTGCGTCGGCAAGCATTACTGTTACGCGACGGTCAACGCCTGCACGAATTGTTTCTGCTTTTTCCTGACCTTCAGAGCGGTGCTCTTTAGCAACTGCAGTACGCTCAGCGCGCATACGTTGGTAAATAGAGCTACTCACCTCTTGTGGTAAGTTAATTTGCTTAACACGCACATCAAGTACTTCAATACCAAGCTCACTAGCACTTTCAGATGCCTGTACTAACGCTTCTTCCATCAGCTCGCTACGCTCACCAGATACAATTTCACGAATAGTACGCGTACCAAAATTAGTACGTAGGCCATTATTTACTTTTTGCTTAAGCAGTGTTTCAGCGTATTGCTTGTCACCACGTGCACGCAGGTAAAAAGAGCTAAAATCGTTTACGCGCCATTTTACAAACGAATCAACAATTAAGTCTTTTTTCTCGCTAGTTACAAAGCGATCCGGTGTGCCATCTAGTGTTTGAATACGTGCATCAATACGACGTACTTGGCTAAAAAATGGGACTTTTAAGTGTAGACCTGGGCCATAAACTACTGCCTCATCGTCGCTGTCTTTTTGCACTTTACTAAATAAAAGTACAATCGCTTTTTGACCTTCAGAGACCACGAACACCGACGAGAAAGACATCACAATGGCGGCTAATAGGATTACTAAACTAAAGTTTTTCATTGCTCTTATCTCCCGTCGTTAAAGCGATCATTGTTAAAGCGATCGTTACCACTATTAACAGTGCTGTTGCGTGACGTATTTACCTTGTTACGTAAATCGTTGATATCGCTTGAGCTAGGTAAAGCAACACGTCTTGATGAACCCTGTTTTTCCATGATTTTATCAAGTGGTAAGTACATCATGTTATTGCCGCCTTTAACATCAACCAATACTTTAGAGCTATTACCTAGCACTTCTTGCATCGTATCTATGTATAAACGCTCACGTGTTACTTCTTTAGCTGCTTGGTATTCTGGAAGTAATTTCTCAAAACGAGCTACTTCACCTTGCGCTTCTAGAGTAATACGTTCTTGGTAACCTTCAGCTTCTTGCGTCATACGAGTCACTTGACCACGCGCACGCGGTTCGATTTCACGGGCATACGCTTCTGCTTCACGAATAAAGCGTTGCTCATCCTCTTGGGCCGCAATTGCATCATCAAACGCGTCTTTAACTTCCATTGGTGGACGAGAATCCTTGAAGTTAACGTCGGTTACGATTAAACCTAAATTATAAGGTTCGATGATTTGATTTAGCTCATCCCAGGTATTTTGACGCACAACTTCACGGCCGTTCGTCAGTACTTGGTCCATTTTTGAATGACCAACAACGTAACGCAGCGCACTATCTAATGCTTCTTCAAGGCTGCTGTCAGCGTTAGTAACACTAAATTTGTACAAGTAAGGGTCGATTACTCGATACTGTACTTCAAATTCAACGCTTACTACGTTTTCATCTTCGGTTAGCATAAAGCCTGATGCTGATAACGAGCGAACAGCTTCGATATCGACTGGAATAACCGTTTCAACAAAGGTCATTTTCCAACGCAAGCCAGGATCTGCAATTCGGTCAAACTTACCAAATTGAAGAACGACGCCGCGCTCAGCTTCTTTCACCGTATAAATACCGCTTAACGCCCATACAATTGCAGCGATAATAAGTACAAATGAAATACCGGCTCCGCCAAGTCCACCGCCGCTACCATTGCCGGATTTTTTACCGCCAAATAAGCCGTTAAACTTGTTACTGAATTTACGGAACACCTCGTCTAAATCAGGTGGGCCTTGATCACGTCCGCCTTTGTTATTCCACGGATCTTTGTCATTGCCATTATTACCCGGTTCATTCCAGGCCATAGCTATACTCCATTGTTATCTAAATAAATTCGGAAATTGTGTTAAATCTAACAAATCTTCTGCGTTTCTTATACTAAAACCGACATTAATCTTGCAGTTTTTAATCTCAACTAATAAAACTTTCAATTTCAGGGCCAAAATCTTTAATTAAACGGTTCCACTCAATCATAGGCAATCTTACATCAAGCAACCAATTACCTTGTTCATCAAACCGCTCATTGTGTACTGCACTTAAATTAAATAGTGATGCTCTTAAACGCCCATATTGTGGCGCGAGTAATAACGTTTCATTTAGCATTTGCTTAGCGAGTAAATCGCTAATAGCTTCACTAAGTAACTCACAGCCTTCGCCAGTTTTTGCTGATAGCCATACCCTTTTAGGTTGGCCCTCGTCATCACGATCAATACGTGGCGTTACCTCATCCAGCGCATCAATTTTGTTATAAACTAATAACTGCGGTACCTCGTCGGCTTCAATTTCTTTGAGGACTTCTTGTACCTGTTCAATATTTTCTTTTCGGCGAGGATCAGCTACATCTATCACATGCAGTTGTAAATCGGCTTCACGCGTCTCGGTAAGGGTTGCTTTAAATGCAGCCACCAAATCATGCGGTAAGTGTCGAATAAATCCTACGGTATCGGCTAAAATAACAGAACCAACATCACCAATATCGAGTTTACGCAGTGTTGGATCTAGTGTGGCGAATAGCTGATCGGCTGCATATACATCTGAATCAGTAATATAATTAAACAGTGTTGATTTTCCGGCATTAGTGTAACCCACCAGCGACACTGTTGGAATTTCATTGCGCGTACGAGCACGTCGACCTTGCTCACGCTGTACAGCCACTTTCGCTAGTCGTGCACGAATATTTTTAATACGTGCGCGCAATAAACGTCGATCTGTTTCTAGCTGCGTTTCACCCGGACCACGTAAGCCTATACCCCCTTTTTGACGCTCAAGGTGGGTCCAACCACGAATTAAACGTGTAGACATGTGACGAAGCTGCGCCAACTCAACCTGAAGTTTACCTTCATGAGTACGGGCACGCTGAGCAAAAATATCAAGAATAAGTGTTGTTCTATCAAGTACCCGACATTGGCAAACACGCTCTAAATTGCGTTCTTGAGACGGGCTCAACTGATGGTTAAAAATGACAACATCGGCGTTGTGGATTTTGACAATTTCAGCTATTTCTTCCGCTTTGCCGGTACCGACAAATAGCTTGGGATGTGGTGCTTGACGGCTGCCTTGCACAACCGCCAAACTACTAACACCAGCAGAAGATACCAACATTTCTAATTCATGAAGATCTTCGCGATCCCCATCTTTAGGTAGGTCGATATGGACTAAAATTGCCTGTTCGCCAGATTCATAGCGGTCAAACAAGCATTACGCTCCTAATTTAAAAGTTTCCTGGTTCAGTTTCTTCAGTGTCTTCATTTCCCTGTACACCTTGGAAGTTGACTGCGCGTGCAGGTACAACTGTTGAAATTGCATGTTTATACACCATTTGATTAACAGTGTTTTCCAGTAAAATTACAAATTGGTCAAATGACTGAATTTTACCTTGTAATTTTATGCCATTTACCAAAAAGATTGATACTGGAATGCGCTCGCGGCGTAATGCATTTAAAAATGGGTCTTGTAACGATTGGCCTTTTGCCATGTTATTATTCCTTCGTTCTAGGTGTTATTATAATTAAGTGGCTGAACTAATTTAATAAAGCTAAATTTTGTCCAGCTACTACTAGCTTAGCGAACTTACTACACGATGCAAGTTTTCTTCATCACCGGTTGTTAACCATGTAACGTCAGGCCAACTTCTTAACCACGTTAATTGACGCTTGGCCAATTGACGGGTGGCAGCAATACCGCGAAAAACCATTTCATCATGGTCTATTTCACCCGCAAGGTAATCCCACATCTGTCTATAACCTACACAACGAATAGAAGGCATATTGGGATGTAAATCCTCACGTAGATATAGGGTCGAAACTTCTTTTTCAAACCCCTGTTCAATCATTATTTTAAACCTTTCTGCAATTCGCTGATGTAGCTCTTTACGATCATCTGGGGCAATAGCAAATTGATGAAAAGTATATGGTAAAGGTGGCTGTTTTTGCTTCTGCAATTCAGTCATTGTTTTACCTGTTATACGGTAAACCTCTAAAGCACGATTAATTCGTTGTGAATCATTTTCACTCATCTTTTGCGCAGCTTGCGGATCTACTTTTAATAGCTCTTGGTATAAATGTGGCCAACCGTGCTCTTTAGCCTGTACTTCAAGCTCAGCTCTTATCTGCTCATCAGCCTCTGGTAGAGGGGATAATCCATCAATAAGGGCTTTAAAGTACATCATTGTACCTCCAACCAGTACAGGCACTTTACCTTGTTGATGAAATTTATCAATTTTTTCTATCGCATCGCGTCTAAAATCAGCTACTGAATAGGTTTCGCTTGGGTCGAGTAAATCAATTAGGTGATGGGGTGCACGTGCTAGTTCGTCGGCATCCGGTTTAGCGGTACCAATATCCATACCTTTATAAACCAGTGCCGAATCAACGCTGATAATTTCAGTATTTAAATGCTCACACAGTGAAATTGCCAATGCTGTTTTACCAGCAGCGGTGGGGCCCATTAAAAATATGACCGGTAAATTACTCAACACGAATACCCTAATTAAATTGCGCTAGATAAGACTTTAGATCTATTTTAACTGCTTTTTCACGTAAACGTTCAATTGTTTGCGCATTATTTTGTAAGCGAGTTTGCTGTGCTGCAAACGCATTACTGGCATAGAACCGTGTGGGTATTACATTTACCTGCCACGCTAACCACTTATCAATACTTTCTAACTGGGCTTTACACCCCTCAAGTAAGGCATTTACTGCGGCACTCACGTCAAGTAAGTATAAGCAAACAGGCAACTTTTTAACCATAACAAATTGTTTTTCAATTAAAAGTTCAAAACCAAGCAAAGTAAACCATGATTGTTGCGCAGCAAGCAGTTCGGTATCTTGTTTTGACACATTAACCCGTACGGGTAATAACAATGCTTTACCCTCAAGACTGCCTTGCTCTTTAATTTGTGCAAGCCAATCATCCGCTAGCGCATATTTAAAGTGTGAACAATAAAGTTGGTTCTCATCATTAAACACACAAGCGCCCTGCTCAATGGTTAGTATATCGACAGTACGAAGCGCTGTATCTGATACTTGGGTCTCATCTGATTGCATAAATGGAACTGGATTATCAAAGTGATGTGCTTGCTGCTCACTCACACCTTGATAAAACGCATTTACGTCGTGGTAATTTCGACTTTCAGCACGTTGTTGATTACCTGTACTTTGAGTTGCACCACTATAAGTAGTGCTATGCGCTGAAGGTGACCGACTAGGCTGTAATGATGACTTAGGATAATCAAACGGTTCGCTACTGGTAGCAGTGTGTGCATTTAATGCAGCCACCGGTGGGCTATTATCATTAGCTTCACAGGAGCTTGAAAACTCAGCTTGCAGGGGCACAACAACTTGTTTTATCGCTTGCAAAATAAAGTCGTGAACTAAGCGCCCTTGATGAAAGCGCACCTCATGTTTAGCAGGGTGTACGTTCACATCCACTTGACGTGGATCTATATCAATATAAATCACAAATCCAGGTAACTCTTGCTCACCACTGACCTCTTCAAATGCTTGGCGAATAGCATGTAATATAAGTTTATCGCGCATCATCCGATTATTTACATAGGTGTACTGTGTGGTATTGGCCGAGCCAACCGGCAGAACCCAGCCATGTAGTTGCAGCCCTGCTTCACCTGATTGAATATGCAGTCCATGTGCAGCAAACGCTTTACCCGCAACTTGGGCAACTCGTGTAATCGCTTGAGCAGGATCGGTTTTAGCGCGATACTGCCGCACTACTTTTTCGTTATGAGTTAACGTAATTGATACATCAAAACGACTCAGCGCAATCCGCTTTATAAGCTCATCAATATGGCTAAACTCGGTTTTTTCGGTACGTAAAAACTTACGCCGTGCTGGGGTATTAAAAAATAAGTCTTTTACTTCAATTGTAGTACCGCTGGGATGTGCCACAGGCTTTACCTCTACGGCCATATCTCGACCTTGTGCAAAGGCTTGCCAAGCAGCTTCTTGCTGTTCGGGCTTAGAGCTTAAGGTTAAGCGAGATACCGAGCTAATGGACGCGAGAGCTTCGCCTCTAAAGCCTAAAGAGCAAATGTTTTCTAAGTCATCGAGCGACTTTAGTTTACTGGTAGCATGGCGAGAAAGCGCTAATGTGAGCTCCTCTTTTGCAATGCCTGAACCATTATCACGAATTCGAATCAGCTTGTGACCACCGCGCTCAATATCTATTTGAATACGTGTCGCACCTGCATCTAGGCTATTTTCTACTAACTCTTTAACCACCGACGCGGGGCGCTCAACAACTTCACCCGCCGCAATTTGGTTTGCCAAGCGCGCAGGTAATATTTCAATACTCATAAAAACCTTAAATGTTGTGCGCTTTTAAAATTAACTCTGAGGAATATCAAGTTCCTGGCCAATAAATAGCGTATTTGAACTGAGCTTATTAACCTGTTTTATTTTACTGATACTAACGCCATATCGACCTGCCAACATACTTAGTGACTCCCCGGGACGTACCTTGTGCTTTGTTGGGTATTGAGACTTTAGTGACGCAAACAGAGAGTCGTCGGGTGGATTACGTAAGTAATAATTTTTAATTGAAGTAAACATCGCTTTTGCCAAACGCTCTTGGTGATTGGCACTTTTTAGTAGTCGTTCTTCACGAGGGTTAGAGATAAACCCAGTTTCAACTAAAATAGACGGAATATCTGGCGACTTCAATACTGCAAGGCTGGCATGTTGCGGTGCCTTTTTGTGCATTTTTGCTACTTTTTTTAATTCTTTTATCATTTCATCTGCAACACTTAGCCCTGTTTTCATGGAATGATCCATCGACATATCAAGCAAGGCTTGTGCTAAGTACTTTTCATTTGCAGCATCTTTAATTACATCGGCAGCACCGCCAAGTAACTCTGAGTGTTTTTCTTTATCCTCAATCCATTTACCAATTTCTGAATTGGCACGTCGCAGCGACAACACCCATACAGAAGCACCATTGGGTCCCGGACTGGTAAACGCATCTGCATGAATAGAGACAAAAAAATCAGCTTTTTTCTGGCGAGCGCGATTAGTACGTGTATTAAGTTTAACAAAGTAATCGCCACTGCGAACCATACGCGAAATCATGCCTCGCTCAGCATCAATCATCCGCTCTAAACGCTTAGCAATTTGCAAAGTGATGTCTTTTTCGTAAGTACCTGATGGGCCAATGGATCCTGGGTCTTCACCACCATGGCCTGCATCAATAGCAATTACAATATCGCGCTCTTGGCTTAATTGGCGTTTTTTAGCCGCAGTTTGTGCCGGACTAACCGCTCCTTGTGATTGGCTTTTGTCGTATAAGTCGACCACCAACCTGTTTTTATAAGGCCCAGTAGGTGCCAACGCAAATACCACAGGTTTTACCGGCCCATTTAATTCAAACACTAAACGCACGCTGCGCTTATTTTTAGGTTTTGAATAGCGTAACTTACTAACAATTTGGTGTTTTGGTGGCACACCTGGTAATGTTTTCAACTCATCAGTGTTTTCTAAATCAACCACTAAACGGCTTGGATTTTTTAGCATAAAGTAGCTGAAGTCGGGTTTATCGTCGAGATCAAACACCACCCGAGTGCTATCAGGTGATGGCCAGACACGCACACTATTAATGGTGTTTTGCGCCCACAATGGCAAGCTCACTGAAAAAAACATGAGGTAAATAAAAAGCTTAACTAAACCACGACTCATTTTGATAATCACTGCCTTAACTATTTTATTATCTATTATTTAGCTTTTCGACAATTGCTACACCACGCTCACTCGCACCGTTAATAACAATTTTACGCTCATCACCTACATAACTTAGCGTAGCATTTAGATCGGGAACAGGAATAAATTCTCCGCCTTTTTCCGGCCACTCAACAATACAAGTTGCCGTTGCTGAAAAATAATCGCGAATCCCCATAAATTCAAGCTCTTCTGGGTCACCTAATCGATATAAATCAAAATGATAAACATTGCCACGCACAAGCTCGTAGGGTTCAACTAGTGTATAAGTGGGACTTTTAACCTTACCTGTATGACCAAAACCTTGCACTATACCGCGAGTAAATGTCGTTTTACCGGCCCCCAAGTCACCATGCAAATAAATAACTGCGCCCTGTTCTATTATGGCAGCTAATTTATTTCCCATTGCAACAGTGGCATTTTCATCAACTAAATGAAAATTAAAACTACACGACATGATTACCTCAAAATTTACGAAAAGCGCATATTTGTTAATCATACCAGATTATTTATTTAAGGTGATACTGCCTCTTTTTTAAAGATAAAAAAACCGGCATAAGCCGGTTTTTAATTAGCATGGACTTTACAGCCCTAATTTCTTCTCAAGATAGTGGATATTTGTACCACCATTTTTGAAGTTTTCATCTGCAAGAATACGCTTATGCAGTGGGGTGTTGGTTTTAATACCATCGATAACAAGTTCATTAAGTGCATTACGTGCACGGGCAATGGCTACATCACGGTTTTCACCGTAAGTAATTAGCTTGCCAATCATTGAATCGTAATGTGGAGGAACTGTGTAGTCAGCGTAAATATGGCTGTCCCAACGAATACCTAAACCACCAGCTGGATGAAAACGGGTAATTTTACCAGGTGATGGAATAAAAGTTTCTGGGTCTTCAGCATTAATACGACACTCAATAGCATGGCCACGAATAACCACATCTTCTTGAGTGAATGATAAAGGCTGACCAGCGGCAATTTTTAATTGTTCTTTGATTAAATCAACACCGGTGACCATTTCAGTTACTGGGTGCTCAACCTGAATACGGGTGTTCATTTCAATGAAGTAAAATTCACCGTTCTCGTATAAGAACTCAAACGTACCCGCACCACGATAACCAATTTCGATACATGCGCGTGTACAACGCTCACCAATGAACTTACGTACTTCTGCAGTAATACCTGGTGCTGGCGCCTCTTCCACTACTTTTTGGTGACGACGTTGCATTGAACAATCACGTTCACCTAAGTGAACCGCATTGCCTTGACCGTCGGCCAATACTTGTACTTCGATGTGGCGTGGGTTTTCAAGGAATTTCTCCATGTAAACCATGCTGTTGCCAAAGAACTGCTTTGCTTCTTGTTGTGTTAGCGCAATTGAATTGATTAACTCAGCTTCGTTGCGAACAACACGCATACCACGGCCACCGCCACCGCCAGCTGCTTTAATAATTACCGGATAACCAATACGCTTAGCAATTTGCATGTTGCGCTCTTTATCATCCGATACAGGACCATCAGAACCTGGTACACAAGGAACGCCTGCTTTACGCATAGCTTCGATTGCCGATACTTTATCGCCCATTAGACGAATAGTGTCGCCACGAGGACCAATAAATACAAAACCACTTTGCTCAACTTGGTCGGCAAAGTCTGCATTTTCAGCAAGAAAACCATAACCTGGGTGGATAGCGACCGCATCAGTAATTTCTGCTGCGGCAATAATACGTGGAATGTCTAAGTAACTTTCAGTTGCTGCTGGTTTACCAATACAGATGGTTTCATCTGCTAGTAATACGTGCTTAAGATCGCGATCCGCCGTTGAATGCACAGCAACCGTTTTGATCCCAAGCTCTTTGCAGGCGCGCAATATACGAAGTGCAATTTCACCTCGGTTTGCAATGACTACTTTATCTAACATGAGAGTTGGCCTTTTACGTTGCGCTATTATTCAATGATGAATAAAGGTTGATCAAATTCTACTGGCTCGCCGTTTTCTACTAAGATAGCTTTTACTGTACCGGCTTTATCTGACTCAATTTGGTTCATCATCTTCATTGCTTCAACGATACATAGCGTGTCGCCAACTTTAACCTGAGAGCCCACTTCAACATATGCTGGTGCTTCTGGAGAAGCTGCTGCATAAAAAGAACCTACCATAGGTGATTTAACTTGATGACCTGTAGGACCTGCAGGTGCTTCAGACTCTGCGGTTGCAGGTGTTGATGGTGCAGCTGCTACTGGAGCTGGTGCTGCAGGAGCATATTGCTGTGGTGCGAATTGCGCGTACGCAGGACCGGCACTCATGTTGTTACGATTAATACGTACTGATTCTTCACCTTCAGTGATTTCTAGTTCTGCAATACCTGATTCTTCTACTAATTCAATTAGTTTTTTGATCTTGCGAATATCCATAAACGGCCCGCCTATTAGTTTGTTAGTTTAAATTTAGTTTGAGTTTTGCAATCGGTTGACTGCTGCATTTAAAGCAGCGTGATAACCCATTGCACCTAAGCCACAAATAACGCCTTGCGCCACATCAGAAAAATAAGAGTGATGGCGAAACGTTTCACGTGCATGCACATTACTTAAGTGCACTTCAAAAAACGGAATATCAACGCTTAGCAATGCATCACGTAATGCGACGCTTGTGTGCGTAAATGCTGCTGGGTTAATTATTATGTAATCAACCGCTTGCCAAGCATCATGAATGCGTTCAATGAGCGCTTGCTCACTATTACTTTGGAAATGCGTTAACGCCACACCTAAACTATTAGCAGCGCTATTTAACTCGCTCATAATATGCTCTAAAGAATGCGAACCGTACTTATCAGGTTCACGCTTTCCTAGCATGTTTAAATTTGGGCCATTTATAACTAAAATCTTCAATTTTGCAGCCATAATACGCGATATATCCTATAAGTAATGAGTTAAGCGGTTACCAACTAGTTTTTCTCTAAAAAGTAAGCAGAAAAAAGTAAGATAGCAACAATTTCTCACGTTAACCAACTATTATAGTGATTTCGAAGTAAATAGCAGCAAAATACTGGTCTAATCTCTATCTTGGGGACATACCTTAAGGGGAGATAGCGGCACAACATTACCAATCATGTTGTGCCATATAGAATGGTTATTCAGCGCTGGCACGCACTGCAGCTAGGTGCTTAGCAAAATCATCTGCATTTAAAAAGCCAGTTACACGTTGTGTACTTAACTCTTCACCTTGAGTATTGAAGAATAAAATACTCGGCAAACCAAATACTGAATATGCTTCCATTAGCTCAATTGTTTCATTATCGCTTTGGGTTAAGTCAATCTGAATCAGTTGGTAATGACTAAACTCACTTTGCACTTGCGGGTCAGGAAATGTGTAATGCTCAAACTCTTTACACGCTACACACCAGTCAGCGTATAAGTCCACCATTACCATACGACCTTCACTATTTGCTTGTGAAACTGCTTGCTTCAACTCGGCTAAGTTAGCAACGTGCTTAAACTCATTGCTTTGCGTGGTTGTTTGTAAGCTCGCGTTTTGTGTTGGCCAAAAATAGTTTTTGGTTAAATTAAAGCCCGTAAGCACTAATAAAATAGCCATAAACCACAATAAAGTTTTTAATTTACCTTGTGTTTGGGCGCTTTGCCAATGATGGAAATAAAGCGCTGTGGCGATAGCTAATAGACCAGCTAATAGTAAAATTATCTCTATATCGATAATTCGCTCTAGCAAAATAAGTGGCACAACTAACATAATAAAACCAAATAAGGTTTTAACTTGTTCCATCCATCCGCCAGCTTTGGGTAATAGCTTACCTCCCGACGTACCTAGGAGTAACAACGGTAAGCCCATACCTAGGCTAAGTACGTAAAGCGTTAGTCCACCGACTAAATAGTCGCCGCTTTGCGCCACAAATAACAATGCCGCTGATAAAGGTGCCGTGGTACAGGGTGATGCAATAAGTCCTGATAAAACCCCCATCAGGAATACCCCAATATAGTTACCGCCTTTTTGATTATTGCTCACTTGGGTTAGCTTGTTCATCATGCCGCTGGGTAACTTTATTTCGTACCAACCGAACATCGACATAGCCAACAACACAAACAATAAGCTAAAACTTATCAATACATATGGGTGCTGTAAGTAACCTTGAACTTGGCCGCCTAATGCAGCAACCACTAACCCCAATGCGGCATAGGTAACCGCCATACCCTGAATATAAACAAATGACAGCGCAAATGCTTTTTTGGTAGACAGGTTCTTTTGACCCGCAATTAAGCTAGATAAAATAGGGAACATCGGAAATACACACGGTGTAAATGCTAAACCTACACCCACAGCAAAAAATATAGCTAGGTTAACCATTAAGCTTTGGCTGGCTAACTGCTCTGTAAAGGTGAGTTTTTTATCGGGTGTCGATGCAGTTACTGGCTTTTCTGCAGGTTGGCTAAGTGCCGAAAATGCACTACTTGCTGCGGTATTTTCATTAGTATTAGTTTTACTTGCTAATACACTTAATGGAATGCTGATGATTTCAGGTGGATAACACAGCCCTGCTTTTGCACAGCCTTGATAACGCACCTTAACAACGCCATCTTCACTCACATTACTAAGCTTGCTAATAACACTGAGAGAATTAAAAAACACTTCAGTTTTACCAAAAAACTCATCTTCAATTATTTCACCAGAGCCCAACTCAGGCACGTCAATGCTGGCGCCTTTAGCAATAATTTCTATTTTTTCTTTATATAAATAATAGTCATCAGCAATGTCCCAACCAACAAATAGCGTGCTGCCTTGCTGATCAAAATCAAATACAAACGCTTCATTGACCGGTAAAAATGTGTGCTGAGTTGGTTTTAGAAAATCATCAAGGTTATTTTGTGTTCCCCAAGCAGGCGCTATTAATACGCTCAATAAAAAAATAAAATAAAGCGCATTAATGAAGCACCTCATCCATCCAATTAAAATAAGCCAAGTTACCCGTTGCCACATCAACAACTTGTATTTCTGGTACTTCGTAGCTATGAAGATCTTTTAAGGTTAAAAATACATCATTCATTTTGTCAGCTTTGGTTTTAATTAGTAATTTTACTTCAGTTGCTTCAGCTACTTCACCTTCCCATATGTAAATAGAACTCATGGCAGGTAAAATATTTACACAAGCGGCTAGTTTCTTTTCAATTAGCGCCATAGCCAATAAACGGGCTTCATCGTTATCTTTGCAAGTGGTAAAAATAAGTTTAAATTGCGTTGTCATAGTGAACCTTTACTTGTTTACGGGGGTCTAGCCCCATAGTAGCTGATAGCGGGTATAATGTGTAGACACGAACTCTGCCAACATTTTGGGTCTTTGCAGTCAAGTGACTTAAACCCACTAGCTATAATTTTACTAACATTAGAGTTGATTACTTACTCTTATTAGCTTGAAAATAGACCCGACAACCCTCACTTATATTTCACTAGCACCTTAATGAGTGTCATTTTTAGAGAGTCTTATGTTTAGAATTTTATTTTTACTGTTTATCATCATCCCTATTATTGAAATTGCTTTGCTAATTCAGGTTAGTGATGTGATAGGTGGCTTTGCAACAATCGCTTTGGTAGTACTAACCGCCATTGTGGGTGCGAAAATGGTGAAACAGCAAGGAATGGGCGCACTACAAAACGTACAAGTGCAAATGGCACAAGGGCAAATGCCCGCTAAAGAGTTGTTTACCGGTATCTGCGTGATTATTGCAGGGGTCCTGTTATTAACCCCCGGCATTATGACGGATGTATTTGGCTTACTGCTTCTTACCCCTGCTATTCGTAACAAATTAGCCGCAGGACTTGCTAGTCAAGCAACGGTGAGAATGAGCGCTAGTATGCACCAAACGGGTACTTCAGGATTTTCACAACCTCATCAATCTATGCACCATGAACAAGATGAAAACCGCCCCAGTACTATAGATGGTGAATACGAGCGAAAAGATTAAAAATTTATCATTTTTTCTCTTGGAATTTTTCACTCCACCCCCATTAATGATAGCAAATTAGATACACTTTTTTCTGTACTGTTCAGAAACTGTTAGGAGAACTAAAAACATGAACATTCGTCCTTTACAAGATCGCGTAATCATCAAGCGTCTAGAAGAAGAAACCAAGTCTGCTGGCGGTATTGTATTAACTGGCTCTGCAGCTGAAAAATCAACTCGCGGGGAAGTTGTTGCCGTAGGTAATGGTCGCGTTTTAGAAAACGGTGACGTTCGCGCGTTAGAAGTGAAAGCCGGTGACACTGTGTTATTTGGCTCATATGTTGAAAAAACAGAAAAGATCGAAGGTCAAGAGTACCTGATCATGCGTGAAGATAATATTTTAGGCATTGTAGGCTAAACCTACTTTTCGTTTAACACACATTTTAAGAATTTAGAGGAAATTAAACATGGCAGCAAAAGAAGTACTGTTTGCAGGTGACGCACGTGCAAAAATGCTAACTGGCGTAAACATTCTAGCAAACGCAGTAAAAGTAACATTGGGCCCTAAAGGTCGTAACGTTGTACTAGACAAATCATTTGGCTCTCCAGTAATCACTAAAGATGGTGTATCTGTAGCTAAAGAAATCGAACTTGAAGACAAGTTTGAAAACATGGGCGCACAAATGGTTAAAGAAGTAGCGTCTAAAGCAAATGATGCTGCTGGTGACGGTACCACTACCGCAACCGTGCTTGCTCAATCTATTGTTAACGAAGGTCTTAAAGCGGTTGCTGCGGGTATGAACCCAATGGATCTTAAGCGCGGTATTGATAAAGCAATCATTGCTGCAACAGCAGAACTTAAAGCTCTTTCTGTTCCATGTTCTGATACTAAAGCAATTGCACAAGTAGGTACTATTTCAGCTAACTCTGATAAAGAGATTGGTGAAATTATTGCTGATGCAATGGAAAAAGTAGGCCGTAATACTGGTGTTATCACGGTTGAAGAAGGTCAATCACTTGAAAACGAACTAGATGTTGTAGAAGGCATGCAGTTTGACCGTGGTTACTTATCTCCATACTTCATCAACAACGCTGAAAAAGGCGCAGTTGAACTAGACAACCCATTCATTCTTCTTGTAGACAAAAAAATATCTAACATCCGTGAATTATTACCAACATTAGAAGCGGTTGCAAAAGCAAGCAAGCCTCTACTAATCATCGCAGAAGACCTTGAAGGTGAAGCGTTAGCGACACTAGTAGTGAATAACATGCGTGGTATTGTAAAAGTATCAGCGGTTAAAGCACCTGGCTTTGGCGACCGTCGTAAAGCAATGCTACAGGATATCGCGGTATTAACTGGCGGTACTGTAATTTCTGAAGAAATCGGCCTTGAACTTGAAAAAGCAACAGTTGAAGACTTAGGTACAGCTAAGCGCGTAGTAATCACTAAAGATGATACAACAATTATTGATGGTGCTGGTGAAGAAGACGGCATTAACGGCCGTGTTGCTCAAATCAAAGCACAAATTGAAGAAGCGACTTCAGACTACGATAAAGAAAAGCTACAAGAGCGCATGGCTAAGTTAGCTGGCGGTGTTGCTGTAATCAAAGTAGGTGCCGCTACTGAAATTGAAATGAAAGAGAAAAAAGACCGTGTTGAAGATGCCTTACATGCAACTCGCGCAGCGGTTGAAGAAGGTGTAGTACCAGGTGGTGGTGTTGCATTAGTACGTGCTGCTAGCAAGCTAGTTGAGCTACTTGGCGACAATGAAGACCAAAACCACGGTATTAAAGTGGCACTTCGTGCGATGGAAGCACCACTTCGTCAAATCGTTACAAACGCAGGCGATGAAGCATCAGTTGTTATTAACGCAGTTAAAGGCGGAGAAGGTAACTACGGTTACAATGCAGCCACTGGCGAATACAGCGACATGATTGAAATGGGTATCCTAGATCCAACGAAAGTAACACGCTCTGCACTACAATTTGCAGGATCGATTGCGGGCCTAATGATCACAACCGAAGCTATGGTTGCTGAAATCCCTAAAGAAGAAGCGGCTGGTGCACCTGATATGGGTGGCATGGGCGGCATGGGTGGAATGGGCGGCATGATGTAATAGATTTTAAATCTATAACTTTAGCTCTAACCATTTAAACGGAAAGCCTGAATAGTGATATTCAGGCTTTTTTATTGGTTTTGAAATGTTTGTTATAAGCCTTGGCTTCAAATGGTGAATGAAGCGCTACCCTTAATACAAAATAGTGTAGCCATGATTGAAGGCTTTGGAATAAATATAGTACTCAGCAGAAAGTTAGAATTTTTTAGCTGAAGCATTAAGGCAGTGTTTGTTGGTCATTACTACTCTTTATCTCCCCTTCAAAACAAACACATTGCAATCCACCTAGAAAGGCAACTTACTCCAATCTTGATACATGCAATAAATTCAATTTAGAAATATATAAAAAAACTGTAAGGATTTTTACTTAATGACTACTTAGTAAAAGAATCACAAAATAATAGGGTATTATGATGAACCAAGTATTAAATAAGATTAAACAAAGTAAGTTGTCTCAACGTATCTTAAAAGTAGGGTTAGTTTATGTTGCTTTGGAGATAATAATTGCAGTTGCTGCTATTTTCTATGTCGCACAAGAGACCATAACCTAAGGCTAATAATCCTTAACCTCTTGTACTTACTTCTAATCCTTCATTCAATAATAATAGCGATTAGGAATTAACAACTAGTGTGAACCACTTGATAATTAAATATGAATAAAGATAAATTGCTTGAAACGTTTTGGCCGCGCCTTTCCAGAATAGCTTCAACTTATGAAGCTATTCCCCAATTACAGCAGGAGCTTGTACAAGAAATGGCAATGGCAATATGGCAGTCGTTGAATAGTTTCCGTGGTGACAGTTCAGTAGAAACATTCATGTATAAAATTTCGCATAATGTTGGCGTGGGTCATATAAAAAAGCAGGTAAAGCAGGTAAAAACAACGAGTGAAGATTATGACATTCCAGTTGCTTCATCTTTAGAAAAAGGGATCGCTAATGATCAGCAGTTAGACCGTTTGATGAGCGCCATTTGGCAGTTACCTTTAATCCAGCGACAAATAATTACGCTATATCTTGATGGTGTAAAACAGCAAGACATCGCGGAGATCGTCGGAATGAGTGAAAACAATATAGCGGTCAAAATCACCAGAACAAAAAAATCTTTAGCGCAATTAATGTCTAATGATTAGTTATCAATTTATATACGGGAAGAGAAATTATGAGCGATGATTTCGATATAGAGTCTTTATCGGCAGCTTGGCAAGCTCAAAATACCCCAAGCAAATTCACAAAAGAGCAAATAAAAAAACGGCTCATTAAAAAGCGACTGAGTTTATTCGCCGTAACGACAGTTGAATTAGGTATTATTTTTGCGGTTGCTTGGTTTTTAATAATGGCATTTAGCGAGTCTTGGGCTATTCATTTAAAAGCAGGGCTTATTTTTGCGCTATTCGTCGGTGTACTCACCTTCATACTCATGTCAAAAAGCCGATTTAAAGGCTACCAAATGATAAAAAACTCAACAAGTGAATGCATTGAATTTGAAGAGCGTATGAGTCTCGAAGCGCTACGACGAGCAAAGTATACTAAATACCTTATCGCCGTTTTTTCTGGAGCGGTCATAACTTCTTTTACCTATGAGCATTTCTATATTGGAAGTCAGTTAAGTGAACTCACCTCACGTTATTTATTCGGCATCATTTGGTTAATAATCGTATGGTTCTTTAATATTAATCAAATCAAAAAGCACAACAATTTTTTATCTAAATTAAAATAAAATCAATAAATTGTAAGGTTTTTTTAAATACTCCACTGTTAGTTTGAACTTAAATTGAAGTTAATTTGTGGAGTTTTTATGAACACTTTTAAAATGATTACAGCAGCAATATGCCTATGTTCTTCATACCAAGCATTTGCCAATCAAACACAGACCCCCCGATAAAATCTTTTAGAAATGCCAATATTGTTGATGTGAACAAAGGCGTAATTCTCGAAAACAATTTTTTAGTGCTCAACGGTGGCACTATTGAGTATGTTGGCCAAGAATTGCCAAAGCGTTACTCACAACTTGACACTATTGATGCTCAGGGGCAGTACGTTCTTCCTGGTCTTATTGATACTCACGCTCATATCTCACTAGGCGAAGTAACCTTTAAAAAAACACGTGGAAAGCTAGGCATTTATGCCAATAGTAGTGATGCAATATCTGAATGGAATGCGAGGGAATTACTGCGTTGGGGGGTTACCTTCATTAGAAACCCAGGTGGTAGCAGTGAACATAACCTTCGATACAAAAGCAACTTAGCGACTGGAAACCTTATTGGGCCAGAGGCGATAATTGCTGGTGAAATTATTAATCAAGGAGCCTTTGAAGGTTTAACCGTTGATATCAATAAAAATATGTCACTGCAAACGGCAATTGAGCAACAAAAGGCTGCGGGTATAGATATTATTAAGCTTTACGCTGGCTTAACTGACCAACAAATTCAGGATGCTATAAACATTGGCCATGCACTCGACATGCAAGTTATTGGTCACCTAGAAGAAGTGAGCTGGACAGACGCTGCAAACTGGCAAATAGACGGGATAGTTCATGCTATGCCAGTTTCATCTAAATTACTCAGTAATGAAGCAAAAGAGGAATATCAGAAAAACAGCCGCCCTGGTCCTTTCGCTCATTTTGAGTGGTATGAACATGCTGATTTAAACTCAAAACCTATGCTTGAACTTTATCAAGCTTTACGTGAGAACAAGGTTCATATTGATCCGACATTAATCGCGTTTAAAAATAGTTTTTACGGTGATAGCCAACAAGTTATCGCACACCCAAACCTTGAATACGTTCACCCAGAGTTACTCAATAATTGGCAATCATTTTTCACATTTAACATAGGTTGGAAAGAGCAAGATTTCAGCCGCGCTAAAAAAGTGTGGCCAAAAGTACTGAGTTTTGTAAATCGTTTACACAAAGAAGGAGTACCGCTTACCATTGGTACAGACTTAGGTAACCCTTGGGTGATCCCTGGCTTTAGTGTGCATCAGGAAATGCAAATATTTGCAGATGCTGGCATTCCAAATAGTGACATCTTAAAAATGGCAACTATCAATGCTGCCAAACAACTGAATATCTCTGATCAACACGGCTCTATCGAGCAAGGCAAAGTCGCTAATGTTGTATTCCTTAAAAATAATCCGTTGGAAAAAATCGCTAATACAAAAACAATTACTCAAGTGTTTCTCGCAGGCAACTTGATTGATGCAAAATTAAGCCAACCTGAATATGTATTAACAAGCAAGGAGCAAGCGAATGATTAATTTAAAGAAAACCCACAATCTAGTGGTCGTTTTGTTATGCACTCTATTGACCAGCACTTTTATCAATGCCAATGAAGTTGATAGAAACGTTTATGCGAATGACTGGAAAAGTCCTGAAGCTATTATAGATGCCATGTATAACACAATATCTGCTGGCCCAAATAAAAAACGAAATTGGAACCGCTTTAGAGACTTATTTTTTGACAATGCTGAGATGTTAATTTCAATGCAATCATCACAATTTTCAGGGATTATTGCAGCTGATATTGAAGCTATTATCGCGCAGACCGAATCGGCTTACGGCAAAACAGGGTTTCATGAATTTGAAACAGCAAAGAAGGTTGTTCAATACGGCAACATGGCTAATGTATACAGTAGCTTTGAGGTGAAGTTAAAAACCACCGATGAAAAACCCTTAATGAGCGGGCTAAATCACTTTCAGTTATTATTTGATGGTGACAGATGGTGGATCATTTCTAATACCAGTATTATTGACAACAAAACTTACAAGGGATCGCAGGTATTGCACTGATAGTAAGGTGAATATAAATTGTCGTATGGGCCTGAATTTTCTCTTTTCATAGGTTTTGTAATTTTATTGGTTTAAGGCTCTATGTCCGTTATGCATGGCTATGCAGACAACGAGTCGTAACAATTTTAGAATTTGTGTTGGCATAGTAGTGAACCACGACGTTTGTTTTTAACAAAAAATATTTTATTATTTTTCAATAGCTTAATTAAGTTACTTGAACTGTCGGGGTATAATGTGGGGTATCCCATTTAGTAGGTTTTATTTTTTGACTAATTATCAGTCGTTTAGGGTGTGAGTGGGCGGCATGATGTAATCATCCCCTAAACACTTAGCTCAAATAAAAACCCAGCTTCGGCTGGGTTTTTAGCAAGAGAGATAAAATTAAATGGCCAAAACCAAACGGTGGGTTAATAACTGTAACTATTAAAGTGATAACCTATCAAACAGAAAGAGCTGGCGATCTTCATCAATAAACTTTTAAACCCTCCAATTTTAAATTAATAAACCAATTTATATAAAATATATAAGCAGGCTTGGATCTTTTTATTGAGTTACTGCTGGCTAATATCGTATAGCCTTTGTGCTTGGCTATTAGAGGCTTTACTCACGTCTCTAAAGTCTTCTGCATCGGCGGCATTTTGCCCTGATATTTCTCTGATCCGTTCAGCTAGTTTTTTAACATTGACGGTTACTTGAGCTTGCTCTTCAGTGGCTACGGCAATACTCGCTGAACGCCCTTTAATGTCGTTAAATGCATCAACTATATTTTCATATTGTGTGCGTGTTGTATTTGAACGATCATTTACCACTTCTGAGAACTCCCGGCATTCTTGAATAACACTGACTCCTTTTGCAGCCGCTTGTTGTAATTGACTTATCATGGTTTCAATTTCAGCAGCTGATTGTTGCGTTCTTTGTGCAAGTGTTCTAACTTCATCAGCAACGACCGCAAAACCCCTACCAGAATCACCAGCACGAGCAGCTTCAATAGCAGCATTAAGCGCAAGTAAATTAGTTTGCTCAGAGATATTCATAATCACATCTAAAACCGAACCAACCTGCTGTGAGTCGTCAGAGATTTGTGATATTGCATTTGACGACTCAGTTAGTTTATTAAACAACAACTGGATAGATTCTGCGTTTTGCTCAATAACATTAAATCCAGAGTTTACAAGATCTGATGACTTAGCGGTGATATCTGCAACGCCACCAATATCTTCAGAGGCCGATGAAGCTGCTATCGACATTTCATTAATAGCTGCGGCTAACAGTTCATTTTCTTGCATTAGTTCATTCGCGCGTTGCTGGCTATTGTTACTCAAATTATCTATAGATTCAGCATTGTTTTTTACTGAGGTCGCCTCTTCTTTAATTAGCTCAAGAATTTTAATAAGATGATCACCGTAATCATTAATTGCTTCGCAAAGATGACTCATTTCATCATCCCCTGATATCGGTAATTTAGAATCTGTTTGCCCTTGTATTAATGATCTAACTTGCGCCGAAGTCTGCTCTATTTGCTCAACTAATCGCTTACCAAAGACTAATAATGTCGATATAAATATAACAATGAGTAAAATGAATGAGCCATACAAATAATATGTCAGCGTATTAGCTGCTTTTTTTGCAATCGCTGTTGGAATTATCACGCCAGAGCGCCACTTTTGCTCCGGCAGTGAAAATGTTACTAGAATTGAGCTGTCCCCCTTTATAACACCTGAACTAAACTCAGCTACGGATCTATCATCATTTTTCAAGGCATTAACTAAAGGCTGTAAAGAGCTATCTTTACTTACAGCTTGTGAAAAATTTAGCATAGCTAAATTCGTATCTCTAAATGCCGGAATGGAAACAAACTGCTGCGCACTATCAATAATAAAGCTGTAGGTACCGGTTGCTTGGTTTTCAGCAAGTAGTGACTTCTCTATATGAGAAAGCTCTATATCTAAAGTAGCGACCCCCCAAAACCGATTATTACGCTCAATTTTAACGGAACAAGTTACCATGGGTACATTAGAAACTGCATCAACATATGCCTCAGACCAAACACATACGCCTGATTGAGCATTAGCAGCACTTGTATACCAGCTTTCTTGTTGATATGGACTGCTATCAGCTTGGTTGTAGTCATCTAATAGAGTGTATTGACCATTATCGCTCTTAGCCCAAAACAAAGATGCCCTTTGTGCTGATGCATCTAACATATTTGGCTCTGGCCATATTCCACCACCGGCAATGCCTGAACCACTAGCGATTAACGGTGCTAAATTTTTAATAAATTGATCTTTATCAAGGGGAAGTGTTTGAGCAACAACAGATAAGCTTTTAGTTAATGCTGCACTTTTTCCTAAATCCTTAGCAAATGATTCACCTATTACTTTAGCCTGTAACTTAGCGGCAGAAATAGCTTCATTTTTTATAATTGGCGTTATTATCCATTGCATTATTACGGTTAAAACAAGCAAAGAAAAAACGATAAGTAATAAGCTTCCTGCATACATTTTTTTCTGTATTAACATCTTTAACCTCAGTTACACTCAAACAGCGCTAACTAAGTATAAGAAGGTTAATGGATTTATCAAAAAAAGAACAAATTAATATAAATGCTTTTATCTATTATGTATAAATAGCTAAATCCTTTGGCTAACTTATTATTTTATATTATTAATTAACCGCCTTACTATACAAAACAGATCGCTGGGCAGCATGCCTCGCTCTCCATTTTTTTGTTTGGCAATATCACCCGCTTTGGCATGCAGTGTAACACCATAGCAAGCCGCATCTGCTTGGTCTAATCCTTGAGCAAGTAATGCCCCTATAATGCCAGTAAGAACATCACCGCTACCGCCAACGGCAAGTGCAGGGCCTCCCTCTTCACAAATCCAAGCATGCTTACCATCGGCTATTAAAGTACCAGCGCCTTTTAAAACACAAACTGCTGAGTAATGTTTAGCACATTGTTGAACATAGCTGAACCGATCAGACTCTATCTCCCCAGTCGTCACCTTTAATAATCGAGAGGCTTCGCCTGGGTGAGGTGTAAGTAAACATCGCGTGGGAATTATCGGTAAAGCTTGTTTAGCCAGTAAATTAAGTGCATCGGCATCTATAACTAAGGGCATATTATTACTGGTACAATACTCAATGACTTGATTAAAGGTATTTTGTGCCCATTCGTCTTGTCCAAGGCCTGGGCCAATAACTGCACAGCTCGCCCACTCCAATGCGTGTTGTAAGTTGTTACTGCTTACCATTAGCTCTGGTCGGCCAAAACTGACTGGCATAATTGAGCTTTCATGGGTATACACTCTGACCATTCCAGTACCAGATCTAAGCGCTGCCTCGCTTGTTAACCTGATAGCACCTGCCGTTCCTTGATTCCCACCAATACACAATAATTTTCCATAACTACCTTTATGACTATTAAGAGCTCGAGGGCCTAAGCCCTTAAAACTGTTGATATTAATAAGCTCACCTGATGGGCTCGCTAATTCTAAAAATGGCTCGCCAACAGCCAAGTCATCAAAGATAAGTTCACCAACATACTCTTTACCCGCAGCTGTTGTTAGACCTTGCTTTACTCCTACAAAAGTAATTGTTTTAGTCGCTTTAATTGCATTGCCTAAAGGTTGGCCAGTATCAGCATTTATACCTGATGGCACATCAATGCTCAGTATTGGTTTAGTGCTTTCATTCACCGCTTTAATAATAGTAGCAACATTATCGCGTACCGTATTTTTAAGACCAGTCCCGAGTAATGCATCAATTATTACATCACAATCATCAAGTGCATCTGCGCTAAAGTTACAAATTTCACCACCGGCATCAATCCATTGCTTTTGTGCTTTTGCAGCATCGCCAGTTAATTCTTTGTTTTCATCAACGGCACATACCACTACATGTCTATCTGCTTGCTTAATAAGGCTAGCCGCAATATAGCCATCTCCAGCGTTATTGCCACTCCCTACTAGGACTAACGTTTGCTGTGCATTAAATGATTTCCAGTTTAAAAAAACGGTATGCCCAGCTCGTTCCATTAGGTTATATAAATCACAGCCACTGGCTTTTGCAGCACTACCCTCATGCTCTCTTATTTGCTGCGCTAAATATACGAATTGCTTAACATTGGAAGATGAAGATAATAACGACATGAGGGGCTCTATTAAAATAAGTGTTGATTAAGTAGACTTTGGGCTCATTGGCTTTTTTTCAAGTAATATTCGTAGCGACAATGCCCTAGAATGTTGTGGCAGAACAGCCTGGAGAGTCATAATAAAGGCATGGAGGTGACTTTACGCTGTTATTCTTTTGCTTTTGACCTAATGCCTTTAACCTTTTGCCTTTATTTTTCACTTTCCTGAAGACGTAAAAAAGCCCGACTCTTTCGAATCGGGCTTTCTTCTATTTGGAGTCGGTGCGCTACTTCGTAGCGACAACGCAGTAGAATGACCTACTTTCACATAACAAATGCTACACTATCATCGGCGCTGTTTCGTTTCACTACTGAGTTCGGCATGGGTTCAGGTGGGTCCAAAACGCTATTGTCACCAAGAAAATTCTTTTCAATTTTCTTATTATTAATTTTTAAATTTAAAGTCTTTCGACTAAATTTGGAGCCTGGTAATGACCTACTTTCACATAACAAATGCTACACTATCATCGGCGCTGTTTCGTTTCACTACTGAGTTCGGCATGGGGTCAGGTGGGTCCAAAACGCTATTGTCACCAAGCAAATTTGGTTGTCAGTCCGTATTACTACGCACTAACTAAAATTTGGAATTCTGATAATAAAAGTTTTCAGTAATCTACTTTAGTCTATTAACTTCTTCGCTTGTTTCACTATCACATAAAACGCGTTTGGCGTTGTATGGTTAAGCCTCACGGGTAATTAGTACAAGTTAGCTTAATGGCTCACACCACTTCCACATCTTGCCTATCAACGTTGTAGTCTTCAACGGCCCTTCAGAGACTTTAAAAGTCTAGTGAGAACTCATCTCGAGGCCTGCTTCGCGCTTAGATGCTTTCAGCGCTTATCAGTTCCGAACGTAGCTACCGGGCAATGCCATTGGCATGACAACCCGAACACCAGCGGTTCGTTCACTCCGGTCCTCTCGTACTAGGAGCAACCCCTCTCAATTCTCAAACGCCCACGGCAGATAGGGACCGAACTGTCTCACGACGTTCTAAACCCAGCTCGCGTACCACTTTAAATGGCGAACAGCCATACCCTTGGGACCGACTTCAGCCCCAGGATGTGATGAGCCGACATCGAGGTGCCAAACACCGCCGTCGATATGAACTCTTGGGCGGTATCAGCCTGTTATCCCCGGAGTACCTTTTATCCGTTGAGCGATGGCCCTTCCATTCAGAACCACCGGATCACTATGACCTACTTTCGTACCTGCTCGACGTGTCTGTCTCGCAGTTAAGCTGGCTTCTACCATTACACTAACCGTACGATGTCCGACCGTACTTAGCCAACCTTCGTGCTCCTCCGTTACTCTTTGGGAGGAGACCGCCCCAGTCAAACTACCCACCAGGCACTGTCCGTAACCCCGATTCAGGGGCCAACGTTAGAACATCAAAACTACAAGGGTGGTATTTCAAGGACGACTCCACAAAAACTAGCGTCTCTGCTTCAAAGTCTCCCACCTATCCTACACATGTAGGTTCAATGTTCAGTGCCAAGCTGTAGTAAAGGTTCACGGGGTCTTTCCGTCTAGCCGCGGGTACACAGCATCTTCACTGCGATTTCAATTTCACTGAGTCTCGGGTGGAGACAGCGTGGCCATGGTTACACCATTCGTGCAGGTCGGAACTTACCCGACAAGGAATTTCGCTACCTTAGGACCGTTATAGTTACGGCCGCCGTTTACCGGGGCTTCGATCAAGAGCTTCTCCGAAGATAACCCCATCAATTAACCTTCCGGCACCGGGCAGGTGTCACACCGTATACGTCATCTTGCGATTTTGCACAGTGCTGTGTTTTTAATAAACAGTCCCAGCCACCTGGTCACTGCGGCTCCAATCAGCTTAGAGAGCAAGTCTCATCACCAATCGGAGCGTACCTTCTCCCGAAGTTACGGTACGATTTTGCCTAGTTCCTTCACCCGAGTTCTCTCAAGCGCCTTAGTATTCTCTACCTGACCACCTGTGTCGGTTTGGGGTACGATTCGGTATAATCTGAAGCTTAGAGGCTTTTCCTGGAAGTATGGCATCAGCAACTTCATCACCGTGGTGACTCGTCTCGTGTCTCAGCCTAACAGCAACCCGGATTTACCTAAGTCGCTAGCCTACACACTTTCACATGGACTACCATCGCCATGCTTGCTTAGCCTGCTCCGTCCCCCCATCGCAATTATACCAAGTACGGAAATATTAATCCGTTTCCCATCGACTACGCCTTTCGGCCTCGCCTTAGGGGTCGACTTACCCTACCCTGATTAACATGGGATAGGAACCCTTGGTCTTCCGGCGTGCGGGTTTTTCACCCGCATTATCGTTACTCATGTCAGCATTCGCACTTCTGATACGTCCAGCATACCTCCCGGTACACCTTCAACCGCTTACAGAACGCTCCCCTACCACTCAGAATAAATTCTGAATCCGCAGCTTCGGTGCATAGTTTAGCCCCGTTACATCTTCCGCGCAGACCGACTCGACCAGTGAGCTATTACGCTTTCTTTAAAGGATGGCTGCTTCTAAGCCAACCTCCTGGCTGTCTGGGCCTTTCCACATCGTTTCCCACTTAACTATGACTTTGGGACCTTAGCTGGCGGTCTGGGTTGTTTCCCTCTTCACGACGGACGTTAGCACCCGCCGTGTGTCTCCCGGATATTACTTTACGGTATTCGGAGTTTGCAAAGGGTTGGTAAGTCGGGATGACCCCCTAGCCTTAACAGTGCTCTACCCCCGTAAGTATTCGTCCGAGGCTCTACCTAAATAGATTTCGGGGAGAACCAGCTATCTCCCGGTTTGATTAGCCTTTCACTCCTAACCACAGGTCATCCCCTAACTTTTCAACGTTAGTGGGTTCGGTCCTCCAGTTGATGTTACTCAACCTTCAACCTGCCCATGGCTAGATCACCGGGTTTCGGGTCTATACCTTGCAACTATTCGCCCAGTTAAGACTCGGTTTCCCTACGGCTACCCTAATCGGTTAACCTCGCTACAAAATATAAGTCGCTGACCCATTATACAAAAGGTACGCAGTCACCCTCGAGGGGCTCCTACTGCTTGTACGTACACGGTTTCAGGTTCTATTTCACTCCCCTCACAGGGGTTCTTTTCGCCTTTCCCTCACGGTACTGGTTCACTATCGGTCAGTTGGGAGTATTTAGCCTTAGATGATGGTCCACCTATATTCAGTCAAAGTTTCACGTGCTCCGACCTACTCGATTTCACTTAAAATGCGTTTTCATGTACGGGACTATCACCCTGTATCGTGGCACTTTCCAGAGCCTTCCATTAACACATAATAAGCTTAAGGGCTGTTCCGATTTCGCTCGCCGCTACTATCGGAATCTCGGTTGATTTCTTTTCCTACGGGTACTTAGATGTTTCAGTTCTCCGCGTTCGCCTCGTTAACCTATGTATTCAGTTAACGATACCTGCAAGCAGGTGGGTTTCCCCATTCGGAAATCCTAGTCTCAAGTGCTTTTTACTAGCTTGACTAGGCTTATCGCAAGTTAATACGTCCTTCATCGCCTCCAACTGCCAAGGCATCCACCGTGTACGCTTAGTCACTTAACCATACAACCCAAACGGGTCTTTGTTTCGTGACAGTTTAACTTCGCCAGAAGTTAATATTGAATACTAAAGTAGATACCAATCAACAAACGTAAAACGTTCATTAAATGGCACTGAATGATACTGCTATCATTCTTTTTTACTTTTGAAAACTCTGTACAAATAACAATGTTATTCATACGAATTTTATTATCAGCTTTTCCAAATTTTTAAAGAGCATATTAATTAGTTAACCCAAAGGGTAAAACTAACTAACAATCATCTGTGTGGACACTACGAACAAATAAGTTCTAAATCGTATAAGGAGGTGATCCAGCCCCAGGTTCCCCTAGGGCTACCTTGTTACGACTTCACCCCAGTCATGAATCACTCCGTGGTAAACGTCCTCCCGAGGGTTAGACTATCTACTTCTGGAGCAACCCACTCCCATGGTGTGACGGGCGGTGTGTACAAGGCCCGGGAACGTATTCACCGCGTCATTCTGATACGCGATTACTAGCGATTCCGACTTCATGGAGTCGAGTTGCAGACTCCAATCCGGACTACGACGCACTTTAAGTGATTCGCTTACTCTCGCGAGTTCGCAGCACTCTGTATGCGCCATTGTAGCACGTGTGTAGCCCTACACGTAAGGGCCATGATGACTTGACGTCGTCCCCACCTTCCTCCGGTTTATCACCGGCAGTCTCCTTAGAGTTCTCAGCATTACCTGCTAGCAACTAAGGATAGGGGTTGCGCTCGTTGCGGGACTTAACCCAACATCTCACAACACGAGCTGACGACAGCCATGCAGCACCTGTATCAGAGTTCCCGAAGGCACCAAACCATCTCTGGTAAGTTCTCTGTATGTCAAGTGTAGGTAAGGTTCTTCGCGTTGCATCGAATTAAACCACATGCTCCACCGCTTGTGCGGGCCCCCGTCAATTCATTTGAGTTTTAACCTTGCGGCCGTACTCCCCAGGCGGTCTACTTAATGCGTTAGCTTTGAAAAACAGAACCGAGGCTCCGAGCTTCTAGTAGACATCGTTTACGGCGTGGACTACCAGGGTATCTAATCCTGTTTGCTCCCCACGCTTTCGTACATGAGCGTCAGTGTTGACCCAGGTGGCTGCCTTCGCCATCGGTATTCCTTCAGATCTCTACGCATTTCACCGCTACACCTGAAATTCTACCACCCTCTATCACACTCTAGTTTGCCAGTTCGAAATGCAGTTCCCAGGTTGAGCCCGGGGCTTTCACATCTCGCTTAACAAACCGCCTGCGTACGCTTTACGCCCAGTAATTCCGATTAACGCTCGCACCCTCCGTATTACCGCGGCTGCTGGCACGGAGTTAGCCGGTGCTTCTTCTGTCAGTAACGTCACAGCTAGCAGGTATTAACTACTAACCTTTCCTCCTGACTGAAAGTGCTTTACAACCCGAAGGCCTTCTTCACACACGCGGCATGGCTGCATCAGGCTTGCGCCCATTGTGCAATATTCCCCACTGCTGCCTCCCGTAGGAGTCTGGGCCGTGTCTCAGTCCCAGTGTGGCTGATCATCCTCTCAAACCAGCTAGGGATCGTCGCCTTGGTGAGCCATTACCTCACCAACTAGCTAATCCCACTTGGGCCAATCTAAAGGCGAGAGCCGAAGCCCCCTTTGGTCCGTAGACATTATGCGGTATTAGCAGTCGTTTCCAACTGTTGTCCCCCACCTCAAGGCATGTTCCCAAGCATTACTCACCCGTCCGCCGCTCGTCAGCAAAGTAGCAAGCTACTCTCTGTTACCGCTCGACTTGCATGTGTTAGGCCTGCCGCCAGCGTTCAATCTGAGCCATGATCAAACTCTTCAATTAAAAAGTTTTTTGTCTTTCGACAGCTCAATGAATTCTGAATTTATTTAATATCTTTCGATATTGAATTGACTGTGCTGCAATTCCTACCGAAGTAGTTATTGCTGTTGGTCACTCAGTTTAAATTGAGACTCTAAATTTGTTTGCCTCACTACCTAAGTAGCTTGGCTGTTAGAACTCAATCTGTACGAGTGCCCACACAGATGATTGCTTTATATTGTTAAAGAACGTTGCGATTAAAGCGTTAAACTTTATCTCGCTAGGGCTGCGCATATTACGCTTTCCTATTTTTTTGTCAACACTTAATTTTGTTAAACTTGAAATTTTTCGAAACTAAGTTTTACTCGACTCACTGAGTAGCTCGTGCCTCGCTATGCGTTGGCGTTCCCCGTCTCAGTGGGGTCGCATTATAGGGAGATCCGAAAACAGATCAACCCTTTTTTGAAGAAAACTTGAAATAAATGACTGTTCGTTGGATATTTGAACGATAGGTGCTAAAAACACAACATAACTATCAATTTATTAACAATAAACACGTAACTTAAGCTTTTAACCGTTATATCTACTTGAATAAGCTCTATTAAAACACTCGCAACTAAGATGATCATAATGATCACTAGCAATAATCTACCCGAATCGATCCTATATATGACAAAGCTCGCAAAATAATACGCTGCAGCTAGCATACTGTTAATGTTACTACAGAGAATTGAAGTCGATAAGAGCTATACCACAGTATTAATAAAATCACGGCTATTAATAGTGCCTACCTGAAGGTGGCTTTTATGTATATGTATTAGCAAAGCCTTAATATAAGTAGGAGTTACTATTGCTCTATTTTAGGCAAAATAAAGCCCCGCATTTGCGAGGCTACTATTTATGCTACACCGTATTGATCCCGGTAAGCTTTTACCGCGGCTAAATGCTCATCCATAGTTCCTTGGAGCTCTAGGTAACTAATTAAATCAGCCAATTTAACGATTGAAGTAACTTGAGTATTAAAGTCACGTTCTACTTCTTGTATAGCAGAAAGCTCTGCTTTACCTTTTTCTTGACGATCAAGTGCAATTAAAACACCACTTAAATCTGCGCCATTATCCGCAATAATTTCCATTGACTCGCGAATAGCTGTACCGGCGGTGATCACATCATCAACTAACATGATCTTACCTTTAAGCTCAGATCCAACTAAGCTACCACCTTCACCGTGTGCTTTTTTCTCTTTACGGTTAAAACAATAAGGTACATCTTTATTATAATGATCAGCTAACGCAACTGCGGTTGTTGTTGCAATTGGAATACCTTTATAAGCAGGACCAAATAGTACATCATATTCAATTGCTGCATCTTCAAGTGCCGCTGCATAAAAGCGACCTAAGCGCGCTAAGTCACGACCTGTATTAAACAAACCCGCATTAAAGAAGTAAGGGCTAGTACGGCCAGACTTTAAAGTAAACTCGCCAAACTTTAATACCTGCTTTTCTAAAGCAAACTCAATAAACTCTTTTTGATATTCTTTCATTGCCAGTTACCTATTTATGCTAGTGCTTGCTTTTGTACATCAATAATTTCACGAATTGAATGCTTAGCGAGTGTAAGTAGCTCATCAAGTTCGTCAAACGAGAAAGGTTCACCCTCAGCGGTTCCTTGTACCTCAATAATTTTACCGGTTTCAGTTAAAATTACATTCATGTCAGTTTCAGCGTCAGAATCTTCTAGGTATTCTAAATCGCTAATCGCTTGGCCTTTATATATACCAACAGAAATAGCAGCGATCATATGTTTAAGTGGGTTTGAGTTAATCATCCCTTTTGCACGCATATACGTTAGTGCATCAACTAGCGCAACGCATGCACCGCTGATAGACGCTGTACGTGTACCACCATCAGCTTGGATTACATCACAATCAATAGTAATTGTGTTTTCACCGAGTGCTTTTAGATCGATTGCTGCACGTAAAGAGCGAGCAATCAGACGCTGAATTTCCATTGTACGACCGCCCTGCTTACCTCGCGTTGCTTCACGACTATTACGTGTGTGTGTTGCGCGCGGTAACATGCCATATTCTGCGTTTACCCAACCTTTACCTTGGCCTTTCATAAAGCGTGGTACGCCAGCCTCAACTGTCGCAGTACAAAGTACCTTAGTGTTGCCAAACTCTACCAATACTGAACCTTCAGCATGCAGAGTGTAGTTACGTGTAAACGTAACCGGTCTAATTTGATTAGGTGTTCTTTCGCTTGGACGCATTGACGATCCCCTTAATTCTGAATTTGCCACATTATATGTTGATGTGAATACAGATGCCATGTTGATTTATATTAAAGTGTGTTTAAAAAACACTCAGCAGTGTTAAATTTTCTTTAGAGCTTGGGCAGTGTTACGGTATAATAATCGTAATATTGTATTTAAAAATGTAGGAAAACATCCATGATCCACAGTATGACAGCTTATGCGCGTCGCGAAATAAAAGGCGAATGGGGCACTGGCACGTGGGAAGTTCGCTCAGTGAACCAACGTTATCTTGAAACCTTTATTCGTGCACCAGAGCAATTTCGTGGCATGGAGCCCGTTATACGCGAGCGTCTGCGTAAGCACTTACAGCGTGGTAAGGTCGAAGTTTTCTTAAAATTTGTAGCAAACCCTGCACATGTTGGTGAATTATCAATTAATCAATCTCTTGCTGAGCAGCTAATTAATAGTGCTAAGTGGGTACAACAACAAAGCAATGGTGATATTAATCCTGTTGACATTTTGCGTTGGCCTGGCGTGATGGAAGCGCAAGAAATTGATATGGATAGTGTAAATACAGCGCTCATTACTGGGCTTGACCAAGTAATTGAAGACTTTAAATCGGCACGTGGTGATGAAGGTGCAAACCTTGAAGAAATGATAACTACACGATTAACCGCCATTTTAGAGCAAGTTGATATTGTTGAAGCCCACATGCCAGAAATTACTAAATGGCAACGTGAAAAGTTAATACAAAAACTTGAAGATTTAACAACAAATATTGATGAGTCACGTCTTGAGCAAGAACTGATTTACCTTGCACAAAAGCAAGATGTAGCAGAAGAACTTGATCGTTTAAAATCGCACGTTAAAGAAACACGTAAAATTTTGAGTAAAGGTGGTGCTTGTGGTCGTCGTTTAGATTTTATGATGCAAGAGTTTAACCGTGAAGCAAATACCCTAGCTTCTAAATCAATCAACAGCGACATCACCAATGCTGCAGTTGAACTAAAAGTATTGATAGAGCAAATGCGTGAGCAGATCCAAAATATCGAGTAACTTTTTTGGCTTTACCACTCACTTGAGTAAGCTTAGCGAAATACAGTACAATGTAGTCATTAAAGGCTTGAGTTATTTATAACTCAAGCCTGTTTATTTTTAGATAGAGAAAATCATGGCACACTCTCGCGGAAACTTATTCATTCTATCGGCACCTTCTGGGGCAGGTAAATCTAGCTTAATAAATGCACTACTTAAAAAGCATGCTGATATGAAAGTATCGGTATCGCACACCACTCGCGCACCGCGCCCTGGTGAAAATAATGCAGAACATTATCACTTTGTATCAGTTGATGAGTTTAAAGCGCTGATTGCCAAAGATGATTTTTTTGAATGGGCACAAGTATTTGATAACTATTATGGTACTTCTAAGCAAGCGATTGAAGAGCAACTCGCCGCAGGCATTGATGTATTTTTAGATATTGACTGGCAAGGCGCTCGCCAAGTTCGAGAAATAATGGACGACGTAAAAACTATCTTTATTTTACCGCCATCAAAACAAGAGCTAGAACAACGTTTAAATAATCGCGGCCAAGACTCTGCTGAAATTATTGCAGGTCGAATGGCGCAAGCTCAATCAGAAACCTCTCATTACAACGAATACGACTATGTTGTAGTGAATGATGATTTTGATACTGCTCTACGCGATTTAGAAACCATAGTAATTGCACAGCGATTAACGCTAAAAGCACAAACAACACGTCATCAAACTTTAATTAATGAGCTGCTCAAGTAATCTAAATTACGATTAATTGTCGGATCATGCCTTAAAATAGATAAAAATTAACCACTGGCTATTGGCGAAACTTGCTGCGTGCAGTAAACTACGCCTTTGCTTTTAAATTATTTTGGAGTGCTAAGATGGCTCGCGTAACAGTTGAAGATGCAGTAGATGCAATTGGTAATCGTTTTGACTTAATTTTAGTTGCGGCCCGTCGTGCCCGCCAAATTGCTGTTGGTGGTAAAGATCCACTAGTAGATCCTGAGAACGATAAGCCAACAGTTGTTGCTTTACGTGAAATCGAACTTGGTTTAGTTGATAATTCTTCAATGGATGTTATTGACCGTGAAGAACAACAACATCAAGAAGCGGCAGAACTAGCTGCTGTTGCTGCCATTGTTGGTGGCAACCAATAATCAACCGCCCGGTCTGATTTAGCTAACGGCATAGTTTTTCAACTATAGCCGTTGGCAATCCTTAGTTTTCATCGTATATTCGTAACTTATCCTAACTTATTTGCTTCACGAGAACATTGGAGTGTGAATGTATCTTTTTGAAGGTCTTAAAAAGAAAATCTCAAAATACTTGCCAGCAGACGATGTTGAGCTAGTTCAAAAAGCCTACGTGGTAGCCCGAGAGGCTCATGAGGGTCAAACTCGTTCAAGTGGCGAGCCTTACATTACTCATCCCGTTGAAGTCACTCAAATATTAGCAAGCATGCATCTTGACCATGAAACGCTCATGGCAGCACTCATGCATGATGTGATTGAAGATACCGATTTTAGCCAACAAGATTTAGCTGAAATATTTGGTGAAACGGTGGCAGAACTCGTAGAGGGTGTGAGCAAGCTTGATAAATTGAGCTTCAAAGATAAAAAAGAGTTCCAAGCTGAAAACTATCGAAAAATGATTATGGCAATGACCCAAGATATTCGGGTTATTTTAATCAAGCTAGCTGATAGAACACACAACATGCGCACATTAGGCGCACTTCGTCCTGATAAACGCCGCCGTATTGCTCGTGAAACCCTTGAGATTTATGCACCAATTGCTAATCGCTTAGGTATTCATGATATAAAAAATGAGCTAGAAGATTTAGGTTTTCAAGCACTGTACCCTATGCGTCATCGTGCACTTAAATCGGAAGTGGCTAAAGCGCGTGGTAATCGCAAAGAAGTTATTTCAAATATTCAAACTGAAATTGAAGCTCGCCTTGAAGAATCTGGCATAAAAGCGACCGTATCAGGCCGTGAAAAGCATCTATACAGTATTTATAAAAAAATGCTCAACAAAGAGCTGCTGTTTAACGAAGTCATGGATATTTACGCATTTCGTATTGCAGTAGACTCTATGGATACCTGTTATCGCGTACTTGGTGTAGCTCATAACTTATATAAGCCAATTGAAACCCGCTTTAAAGACTATATTGCTGTACCAAAAACTAATGGTTACCAATCATTACATACTTCTTTAGTTGGCCCGCATGGTATTCCAGTAGAAATTCAAATCCGTACTTTGGATATGGATCATATGGCTGATAAAGGGGTTGCGGCTCACTGGATGTATAAAAAATCAGGTGACAATGCGGGCCACACTGCACAACAGCGCGCACGCCAGTGGATGCAAAGCTTATTGGAATTACAACAAAGCGCAGGTTCCTCGTTTGAATTTGTAGAGAATGTAAAAACAGAGCTATTCCCAGAAGAAATTTATGTCTTTACCCCAGATGGTCGGATTATTGAACTTCCTATGGGTGCAACAGCGGTCGATTTTGCTTATGCCGTTCATACTGATGTAGGTAATACCTGTGTCGGTGCGCGTGTTAACCGTAAGCCTTACCCTTTAAGTAAAGCCATTGATACAGGGCAAACAATAGAAATTATTACCAGTTCAGGCGCTCACCCTAACGCAACATGGCTTAACTTTATTGTTACTGGCAAAGCGCGATTAGGCGTACGCAACTACCTTAAGAGTCAACAGCATGAGGAGGCATTATTACTCGGCCGTCGCTTACTTGACTCAGCGCTGGGTGAAAACAAATTTGATAATCTCCCAGCTGAAAATATTACACGAGTGCTCGAAGAGCATGAGCTTTCCTCTACTTTAGAATTATTAGTCGAAATTGGTTCAGGTAATTTAATGAGCATGTTAATTGCTAAGCGCTTATTACAAAATGACAATGATGATTTAAACGACATTGCTAAGCGTGCCAAAGCAACCATTATTGGTACCGAAGGCATGTTGGTTAATTATTCTAAGTGTTGTCGTCCAGTGCCTGGAGACGCTATTACTGCCCATGTTAGCCAAGGTAAAGGTTTAACAGTTCACCGCCAAGAGTGTAAGAACATTCGTGGCTGGGAAAATGATCGTTCAAAATACCTAGTCGTAAAATGGGATGATAATCCAGAAAAAGAATACATTGCGGCTTTAAGAGTAGAAATCATTAACCACCAAGGTGCGTTGGCTAAATTAACTAATGTGGTCGCCACTACACAGGCCAATATCGTAGAAATAGCTACCGATGAAAAAGAAAGTAATTTATACGTGATAGACTTAGGGATCACAGTTAAAAACCGTATTCATGTCGCCAATATTATGCGCCGTATACGTGTTATGCCCGATGTACAAAAAGTCTATCGTAAAAAATAAAATAGGAACATCATGAATAAAGCATTTATATCAACGGATAAAGCTCCTGCAGCAATTGGCACATATAGCCAAGCAGTAAAAGTGGGTACAGCTGTATATTTATCAGGGCAAATTCCACTTGTCCCAGAAACAATGGACGTTATTTCTGAAGACTTTAGCGAGCAAACACACCAAGTATTTAAAAATATTAGCGCAGTATGTGAAGAAGCAGGCGGTTCTATTCAAGACTTAGTAAAAGTGAATATTTATCTTACTGATCTTTCAAACTTTGCTATTGTGAACGAAGTCATGAGCCAATATTTTAAACAACCTTATCCTGCGCGTGCTGCTATTGGCGTTCGTGCACTTCCTAAAGGCGTTCAAGTAGAAATTGACGGCATTATGGAACTACCTTCAACAAACTAATTTCTACAAGCTATGAGCGGCGCTCATAGCTTTTATTCCATCCTGTAACTACACTTTGATGTTTTCTTGACTCAAAACTAAATTTCTAGCACTCTGTAATCACGTTATTTTATTAAACCTTACTTTTGTAGTAGAAAAGGATAACTTGTGTTTAAGCTTGCTCATAATGGCAATGTATTACTCGATACGAGTAAATCTGCACCCACCAGTGCTGCTTTTATCATTGATGCAATTGAACAATCGCCTTACAGCGAGTGTGAAATCGATCATGACGCCATAAATAACTATTTCAACAGTGAAACACCTGAACGAATCTTAGTTGTTGCAACACGCCACGATGCAACCTTAAGCGTTGAGATCAGTGATGATAAAATGCTAGCCACCGGCACGCTGACTCTCGCCAAAGGTGGCGCAACACTCAGTTTTGATGAAGCTAAAAAAGAATTAGTGAAAGCGCATGTTGCTAGAGGTTATAAACAAGCATTTTTAGAGCAGCTTTTACAAAAGCAATTTGAGCTTCCACCTGGCTCTGTAGTTAGCGGGCCACTTGCTAAAGGACGTTTACCTACTGACGGCCAAGATAGTAAATTTAAAGCCATGGTTAAAACCTTAAAAGACCGCCTTAAAGCACCCAAATTAAAAGAAGATGGTAGTGTTGATATGCGTGATTTTGGTAAATTGGCAAGTGTTAAACCGGGTGAATTACTAATCCAGCAGCAACCTGCGACTCCTGGTCAAGAAGGGTTTACCGTGATAGGTGATGTTTTACCAGCCAAACCAGGGCAAGTTCATGCCCTAATTGCAGGTGAGGGTACTGAAATATCAAAAAATAACCCGATGGAATTACTCTCAACTATTGCCGGCGTGCCTGTTGAAATAAATAACGGAATGCGTGTTGACGATATTTTCACTGTTAACGATGTGTCTGTAAAAACAGGCCATATCGACTTTGAAGGTAGTGTAATAGTTAGTAAAAATGTAGAGCCAGGAATGAGGATAAATACAACAGGCGACATTACCGTTTTTGGTACAGTAGAATCTGGAGAGTTAACCGCCGGTGGCGATATAGTTGTAAAACAAGGGGTGATTGGCCATCAAAAGCCTGAAGATAAATCACTGTCTTGCAGAATAATTTGTGCAGGTGATGTGCATGCCTCACACTCTCAATATTGCTACATTGAAGCTAACAGCATATTGCTTGACCGCCAAGCCAGCCACAGCTCAATGAAAGCAAAAAATATAATTCAAATTGGTCAATCAGAACTACCTAAAGGAAAGTTATTTGGAGGTGAAATTTTAGATGCCACCAAACTAATTGCCGGAGAAATTGGTAACGAATCAGGGGCTAAAATGGCAATTAATTTAGCCGCTTCAGCTACTCAAATGACCAAAGATATTGATAAATATTTTAGTGAATTAACAGCTGCAAATGAACAGGTTGATAGCTTACAAGCTGCATTAGAAAAAGCAGATTTAATTAAAGATGCTGATAAAAAAAGCGAGCTCATGAATAAAATTGGATCAACTCAGATACATCATAGTCAACAAGCTGAACAACTAGAAAAGCAGATAGCGAGTTTAGAGCAAAAACTAAATACCATGCTCGATGAAGCCATTTTAACCGTAAATACCGTTTTACATTCTGGAGTGGAAATCCATATATTCAACAAGTTACTTAAAACAACTCGTAACTTTCCACCAAGTAATGTTAAGTTAGAAAACAATAAAATAGAAATTGAATTTAAAACTTAATTATAAGGAGCTGTTAGTAACAGCCCCTTATTCTTTATAGTAAGCCGTCTACACTGTCATAGGTTTGTGCTGGCCACACACCTACCTGCACTTGCCCTATGTGTTGTTTTTGTAATAACAGCATAGCCAAGCGAGACTGACCAATACCACCACCAATTGTTTGAGGAAATTTACTTTCTAACAATGCTTTATGCCAATCAAACTCTAAACGGTCTTCGTCACCGGTAATTCCCAATTGAGCTTGCAAAACTTCAGGACTCACTCGAATTCCCATAGATGATATTTCGAAAGCATCTTCAAGAATTGGATTCCATACTAAAATATCGCCATTTAATCCCATATACTGATCACATGTTGGTGTTGACCAATCGTCGTAATCTGGCGCTCTCACATCATGAATTTTACCATCACTTAATGCTCCGCCAATACCAATTAAAAACACAGCACCATATTCTTGAGCAATCGCTTTCTCACGTTGCTTAGCGCTAAAATCAGGGTACATTTTACGTAGTTCTTCACTGTGTACAAAAGTAATTTGAGTTGGTAAAAATGCGCTTAAGCCAAAGCTGTCACTAACATATTGCTCAGTGGCTTTAATACCTTGGTAAATTGTTTCAACCGTTTGTTTAAGGGTAGATAAAGAACGCTGCGTACTTTCACAAATAACTTGCTCCCAATCCCATTGATCAACATAAACAGAATGGATTGGGCTTAATGAATCTTCATCAGGTCGCAACGCTTTCATTTGCGTATAAATCCCCTCACCTTGTAAAAAGCCATATTCACCCAAGGTTTTACGCTTCCACTTAGCAAGAGAATGCACCACTTCGTAACGGCTATCTGCAATTGCTTTAATATTTACAGCCACGGCGTTCTCGTGCCCACTTAAGTTATCCTGTGTACCGTCGCCTACTTTAGCTAAAATAGGCGCTTGAACTTCAATTAAGCCCAGCTTTTGTTCTAATTGCTGCGAAAAGAACTGCTTAACTTTACTTATTTGCTGCTGCTGCTGCACATAATGTGAACTCATAATAATTGGCCTCATTCCCAGTTATTGTATTTACTACTTAGCGCACAATTACGCTTCAATGAGGTTATCGTAACAATTAAACCATTTAATTCAATATCCCATAATAAAAATAGCTTTACGATATTAAAACCATTAAAAAAATGGTATAAAAATAATTAATACCATAATTAAAGACGGTTAAATCTATGGAAAATTATCAAATCGATAATCTTGATAAACAGATTCTGCATGCATTAATGGATAATGCGCGTACACCTTATGCTGAATTAGCAAAACGCTTTAGTGTAAGCGCAGGAACAATTCATGTGCGAATCGAAAAAATGAAACATGCAGGGATCATCACAGGTACTCAACTAACCATTAATACAAAGCAATTAGGTTACGATGTGTGTTGTTTTATTGGTATTAATTTGAACAACGCGCGCGATTATCCGCAAACACTTATAAAATTAGAATCATTAGAGGAAGTGGTCGAAGCATATTACACCACTGGTAATTACAGTATTTTTATTAAAGTAATGACTCGCTCTATCGATCATTTACAAGATGTATTAATCAATAAAATACAGGCAATAGAAGCCATTCAATCAACCGAAACCCTGATCTCATTACAAAACCCGATTAGTCGAACAGTGGTGCCTTAAGGTGAAAAATCTCGTATAATTTGCCGAAAAAGAGGACTCCCATGCAGCAAACTCGTTACCAAAGAATTGAAAGTGTACTTTCACGTCGTCAAACCGACCTTACCGTGTGCTTAGAAGACGTACACAAACACCATAACTTATCAGCTATTGTTAGAACGGCCGATGCCGTTGGTTGCCATCATGTGCATGCCGTGTGGCCAGAAAAACAAAAGTGGTTAACCAATAATACCTCAGGTGGCAGTAAAAACTGGTTAGACACACATCTTCACAGAAATATAGATGATGCCGTTGCGAGTATGCGTACTCATAATCCTGATGTACAAATTTTAGCGACGCATTTAAGTGAAGATGCTGTCGACTTTAGAGAAATTGATTACACCAAACCGACTGCAATTATTGTCGGCCAAGAAAAAACGGGGATTTCTCCACAAGCCTTAGAGTATGCAGATCAAAACATTATTATTCCAATGCAAGGCATGGTGCAATCGTTAAACGTATCCGTTGCAGCAGCCCTAATTTTATTTGAGGCGCAGCGTCAACGTGATCTAGCTGGTTTATACAATAGAAATATGCTGAGTGAAGAAATTAAGCACCCAATGTACTTTGAAGGCTGCCACCCAATTATTGCAAGGCAATGCAAACAAAAAAACCTACCTTACCCAGCGCTTGATGAAAACGGCGAAATTGTTGCTGATGAACAGTTTTGGCAGGCGTTAAAACATACTTGATGCATATACAGTGTATCAGTACACTTAACTTATTAACTAATAATAATTGAGCCTACATTGTCTAAACCTAGCTTAAGCCAATACCCAATCACAGAACTTAAAGGCGTTGGTCCTAAAATGGCTGAACGGCTTTTAAAGCTAGGTATTAGTACAGTACAGGACATGCTATTTCATTTGCCGCTTAGGTATGAAGACAGAACCCGTATTTATACAATTAGTGAGTTGACCCCTCATAGCCACGTAACTGTTCAAGCAACCATTGAAACCAGTCAAATAACCTTTGGAAAGCGGCGCATGCTGGTTTGCCAAATAAATGATGGTACAGGTAGGTTAACACTACGATTTTTTAATTTTACCGCAGCACAAAAAAATGCATTTAGCACAGGCAAAATAATTCGTTGCTTTGGCGAAATACGTCGCGTACGTATTGGCTTTGAAATGAGTCATCCTGAATACAGTATTAGCGACACTTTTGAACAACAACCAACATCATCAACACTTACGCCAGTCTATTCAACAACCGAGGGGTTAAAGCAACTCTCTATTAGGGCTTTGAGTGAACAGGCAATAGAATTACTTCAAAAATATGCAGTAGAAGAGCTACTTCCCCAACAATGGCAACCATCACAACTTGGGTTAAGCGATGCGTTATTATTACTACACCGCCCCCCTAATGACGTTGATATCATTGCGCTTGAACAAGGGACTCACCCAGCACAGCAGCGACTCGTATTTGAAGAATTACTGGCTCAAAATCTCAGTTTATTAAAAGTAAGAGAACAGGGGCAGCAAGTTAAAGCCGTTGCACTTGAGCCTACCAATTCATTAGAGGGACAGTTTTTGGCGCAATTACCCTTTGCGCCAACCAACGCACAAAGTCGTGTGGTATCAGAAATTAAAGCGGATTTACAAAATGCGTACCCTATGATGCGATTAGTTCAAGGCGATGTTGGCTCGGGTAAAACATTAGTTGCGGCCCTGAGCGCTTTAACCGCAATAGCACGAGGCTATCAAGTTGCATTAATGGCGCCAACTGAGATATTGTCAGAGCAACACGGAATCAACTTTTCTAGCTGGTTTGAAAGCCTTGGAATAACGGTTGCTTGGTTAGGTGGTAAAACAAAAGGTAAAGAGCGCGTAAGTACACTTGCAATGATCGCCTCTGGTGAAGCGCAAATGATTATTGGCACTCATGCGTTATTTCAAGATGAAGTAAAATTTAATAATCTTGTACTTATCATTATTGATGAACAACACCGCTTTGGAGTTCATCAACGTTTATCACTGCGTGAAAAAGGCCGCTTTGCTGAGTGTTACCCACATCAACTAGTAATGACAGCAACGCCAATACCGCGTACGCTCGCAATGACCGCCTATGCAGACTTAGAAACCTCGGTGATTGACGAATTACCGCCTGGGCGAACTCCTATCACTACAGTTGCTATTCCAGATACTCGTCGAGATGACATTATTAGTCGCGTAAAACTTGCCTGTAACGAGCAAGGCCGGCAAGTTTACTGGGTATGTACACTGATAGACGAGTCTGAAGTACTACAATGCCAAGCAGCTGAAGACAGTGCATTACAATTAAAAGAAGCATTACCTGAGCTTAATATTGGCTTAGTCCACGGGCGAATGAAAGCCACTGAAAAGCAAGCCATTATGAGCGACTTTAAAGCGGGTAACATTCATGTACTTGTGGCAACTACCGTGATCGAAGTTGGGGTTGATGTGCCTAATGCGAGTTTAATTATTATCGAAAACCCTGAGCGCCTAGGTTTAGCACAGCTTCACCAACTACGTGGCCGCGTAGGCCGTGGAGCTACGGCATCTCACTGCGTGCTTTTATATCATGCACCGCTTTCACATACCGCACAGAAACGATTGGGAGTACTGCGCGATAGTAACGACGGATTTGTTATCGCAGAGCGTGACTTAGAAATACGCGGCCCAGGTGAAGTTCTTGGCACCAAACAAACCGGCTTAGCAGAATTTAAAATTGCAGACTTAACAAGAGATAAACAAACCTTAAATCAAGTTAGACCCATAGCGCAACAGATGTTGAAGCAATATCCTCAGTATGTAGATCCACTCATTCAACGTTGGTTAGGCAATAAATCAAATTACGCACAAGCTTGATTGTACATTCACATAAAGCGACATCTTAATTTTCCCAACTAGTTATTTCCTTATACCGTAACTTCATGCCCATAAACTTACACCTATGTTTTCACTCTCCTACAGACGTAAAAAAGCCCAACTCTTTCGAATCGGGCTTTCTTGTATTTGGAGTCGAGCGACAATGCCCAGAATGTCGTAGTGTCCACAGCGATGGAAAGCCACATAACAAATGCTACACTCTCATCCTCTGTCGTGTTCTTTTATCCGTGGGTTTCGAGATATTCAACCCACGCTACGATGGTCAGGTTAACGCTGTGCAACTGATAGCTGACGGCTGATATTTTCACTTTCCTGCAGACGTAAAAAAGCCCGACTCTTTCGAATCGGGCTTTCTCTTATTTGGAGCCTGGTAATGACCTACTTTCACATAACAAATGCTACACTATCATCGGCGCTGTTTCGTTTCACTACTGAGTTCGGCATGGGGTCAGGTGGGTCCAAAACGCTATTGTCACCAAGCAAATTTGGTGTCAGTCCGTATCACTACGTACTAACTAAAATTTGGAATTTCTGATAATAAAAGTTTTCAGGTATCTACTTTAGTCTATTAACTTCTTCGCTTGTTTCACTATCACATAAAACGCGTTTGGCGTTGTATGGTTAAGCCTCACGGGTAATTAGTACAAGTTAGCTTAATGGCTCACACCACTTCCACATCTTGCCTATCAACGTTGTAGTCTTCAACGGCCCTTCAGAGACTTTAAAAGTCTAGTGAGAACTCATCTCGAGGCCTGCTTCGCGCTTAGATGCTTTCAGCGCTTATCAGTTCCGAACGTAGCTACCGGGCAATGCCATTGGCATGACAACCCGAACACCAGCGGTTCGTTCACTCCGGTCCTCTCGTACTAGGAGCAACCCCTCTCAATTCTCAAACGCCCACGGCAGATAGGGACCGAACTGTCTCACGACGTTCTAAACCCAGCTCGCGTACCACTTTAAATGGCGAACAGCCATACCCTTGGGACCGACTTCAGCCCCAGGATGTGATGAGCCGACATCGAGGTGCCAAACACCGCCGTCGATATGAACTCTTGGGCGGTATCAGCCTGTTATCCCCGGAGTACCTTTTATCCGTTGAGCGATGGCCCTTCCATTCAGAACCACCGGATCACTATGACCTACTTTCGTACCTGCTCGACGTGTCTGTCTCGCAGTTAAGCTGGCTTCTACCATTACACTAACCGTACGATGTCCGACCGTACTTAGCCAACCTTCGTGCTCCTCCGTTACTCTTTGGGAGGAGACCGCCCCAGTCAAACTACCCACCAGGCACTGTCCGTAACCCCGATTCAGGGGCCAACGTTAGAACATCAAAACTACAAGGGTGGTATTTCAAGGACGACTCCACAAAAACTAGCGTCTCTGCTTCAAAGTCTCCCACCTATCCTACACATGTAGGTTCAATGTTCAGTGCCAAGCTGTAGTAAAGGTTCACGGGGTCTTTCCGTCTAGCCGCGGGTACACAGCATCTTCACTGCGATTTCAATTTCACTGAGTCTCGGGTGGAGACAGCGTGGCCATGGTTACACCATTCGTGCAGGTCGGAACTTACCCGACAAGGAATTTCGCTACCTTAGGACCGTTATAGTTACGGCCGCCGTTTACCGGGGCTTCGATCAAGAGCTTCTCCGAAGATAACCCCATCAATTAACCTTCCGGCACCGGGCAGGTGTCACACCGTATACGTCATCTTGCGATTTTGCACAGTGCTGTGTTTTTAATAAACAGTCCCAGCCACCTGGTCACTGCGGCTCCAATCAGCTTAGAGAGCAAGTCTCATCACCAATCGGAGCGTACCTTCTCCCGAAGTTACGGTACGATTTTGCCTAGTTCCTTCACCCGAGTTCTCTCAAGCGCCTTAGTATTCTCTACCTGACCACCTGTGTCGGTTTGGGGTACGATTCGGTATAATCTGAAGCTTAGAGGCTTTTCCTGGAAGTATGGCATCAGCAACTTCATCACCGTGGTGACTCGTCTCGTGTCTCAGCCTAACAGCAACCCGGATTTACCTAAGTCGCTAGCCTACACACTTTCACATGGACTACCATCGCCATGCTTGCTTAGCCTGCTCCGTCCCCCCATCGCAATTATACCAAGTACGGAAATATTAATCCGTTTCCCATCGACTACGCCTTTCGGCCTCGCCTTAGGGGTCGACTTACCCTACCCTGATTAACATGGGATAGGAACCCTTGGTCTTCCGGCGTGCGGGTTTTTCACCCGCATTATCGTTACTCATGTCAGCATTCGCACTTCTGATACGTCCAGCATACCTCCCGGTACACCTTCAACCGCTTACAGAACGCTCCCCTACCACTCAGAATAAATTCTGAATCCGCAGCTTCGGTGCATAGTTTAGCCCCGTTACATCTTCCGCGCAGACCGACTCGACCAGTGAGCTATTACGCTTTCTTTAAAGGATGGCTGCTTCTAAGCCAACCTCCTGGCTGTCTGGGCCTTTCCACATCGTTTCCCACTTAACTATGACTTTGGGACCTTAGCTGGCGGTCTGGGTTGTTTCCCTCTTCACGACGGACGTTAGCACCCGCCGTGTGTCTCCCGGATATTACTTTACGGTATTCGGAGTTTGCAAAGGGTTGGTAAGTCGGGATGACCCCCTAGCCTTAACAGTGCTCTACCCCCGTAAGTATTCGTCCGAGGCTCTACCTAAATAGATTTCGGGGAGAACCAGCTATCTCCCGGTTTGATTAGCCTTTCACTCCTAACCACAGGTCATCCCCTAACTTTTCAACGTTAGTGGGTTCGGTCCTCCAGTTGATGTTACTCAACCTTCAACCTGCCCATGGCTAGATCACCGGGTTTCGGGTCTATACCTTGCAACTATTCGCCCAGTTAAGACTCGGTTTCCCTACGGCTACCCTAATCGGTTAACCTCGCTACAAAATATAAGTCGCTGACCCATTATACAAAAGGTACGCAGTCACCCTCGAGGGGCTCCTACTGCTTGTACGTACACGGTTTCAGGTTCTATTTCACTCCCCTCACAGGGGTTCTTTTCGCCTTTCCCTCACGGTACTGGTTCACTATCGGTCAGTTGGGAGTATTTAGCCTTAGATGATGGTCCACCTATATTCAGTCAAAGTTTCACGTGCTCCGACCTACTCGATTTCACTTAAAATGCGTTTTCATGTACGGGACTATCACCCTGTATCGTGGCACTTTCCAGAGCCTTCCATTAACACATAATAAGCTTAAGGGCTGTTCCGATTTCGCTCGCCGCTACTATCGGAATCTCGGTTGATTTCTTTTCCTACGGGTACTTAGATGTTTCAGTTCTCCGCGTTCGCCTCGTTAACCTATGTATTCAGTTAACGATACCTGCAAGCAGGTGGGTTTCCCCATTCGGAAATCCTAGTCTCAAGTGCTTTTTACTAGCTTGACTAGGCTTATCGCAAGTTAATACGTCCTTCATCGCCTCCAACTGCCAAGGCATCCACCGTGTACGCTTAGTCACTTAACCATACAACCCAAACGGGTCTTTGTTTCGTTACAGTTTAACTTCGCCAGAAGTTAATATTGAATACTAAAGTAGATACCAATTAATCCGAAGATTAAATTGGCACTGAATGATACTGCTATCATTCTTTTTTACTTTTGAAAACTCTGTACAAATAACATTGTTATTCATACGAATTTTATTATCAGCTTTTCCAAATTTTTAAAGAGCAGAGAATCAAAAACTTCTCAAAATTAAACACACTCTATTCTCAGGTGATTGTGCTACCCGATAAAAGAATATTTATTTTTAAGAAGTAAAGTGGTGGAGCTAAGCAGGATCGAACTGCTGACCTCCTGCGTGCAAGGCAGGCGCTCTCCCAGCTGAGCTATAGCCCCACATATGCTGGTCTTACTGTTTGTATACCGACTTCTTTTTAAGACAAAGCGTAAGTTGAGGCCGTTTAGTTCACTAAACAACGAAGCTTACAACGAAGTATTAAGAAGAAGTGGTGGGTCTGAGTAGATTTGAACTACCGACCTCACCCTTATCAGGGGTGCGCTCTAACCAGCTGAGCTACAGACCCAAACAATAAGTGTTGTTCTCTTTACAATTAACAATCATCTGTGTGGACACTACGAACAAATAAGTTCTAAATCGTATAAGGAGGTGATCCAGCCCCAGGTTCCCCTAGGGCTACCTTGTTACGACTTCACCCCAGTCATGAATCACTCCGTGGTAAACGTCCTCCCGAGGGTTAGACTATCTACTTCTGGAGCAACCCACTCCCATGGTGTGACGGGCGGTGTGTACAAGGCCCGGGAACGTATTCACCGCGTCATTCTGATACGCGATTACTAGCGATTCCGACTTCATGGAGTCGAGTTGCAGACTCCAATCCGGACTACGACGCACTTTAAGTGATTCGCTTACTCTCGCGAGTTCGCAGCACTCTGTATGCGCCATTGTAGCACGTGTGTAGCCCTACACGTAAGGGCCATGATGACTTGACGTCGTCCCCACCTTCCTCCGGTTTATCACCGGCAGTCTCCTTAGAGTTCTCAGCATTACCTGCTAGCAACTAAGGATAGGGGTTGCGCTCGTTGCGGGACTTAACCCAACATCTCACAACACGAGCTGACGACAGCCATGCAGCACCTGTATCAGAGTTCCCGAAGGCACCAAACCATCTCTGGTAAGTTCTCTGTATGTCAAGTGTAGGTAAGGTTCTTCGCGTTGCATCGAATTAAACCACATGCTCCACCGCTTGTGCGGGCCCCCGTCAATTCATTTGAGTTTTAACCTTGCGGCCGTACTCCCCAGGCGGTCTACTTAATGCGTTAGCTTTGAAAAACAGAACCGAGGCTCCGAGCTTCTAGTAGACATCGTTTACGGCGTGGACTACCAGGGTATCTAATCCTGTTTGCTCCCCACGCTTTCGTACATGAGCGTCAGTGTTGACCCAGGTGGCTGCCTTCGCCATCGGTATTCCTTCAGATCTCTACGCATTTCACCGCTACACCTGAAATTCTACCACCCTCTATCACACTCTAGTTTGCCAGTTCGAAATGCAGTTCCCAGGTTGAGCCCGGGGCTTTCACATCTCGCTTAACAAACCGCCTGCGTACGCTTTACGCCCAGTAATTCCGATTAACGCTCGCACCCTCCGTATTACCGCGGCTGCTGGCACGGAGTTAGCCGGTGCTTCTTCTGTCAGTAACGTCACAGCTAGCAGGTATTAACTACTAACCTTTCCTCCTGACTGAAAGTGCTTTACAACCCGAAGGCCTTCTTCACACACGCGGCATGGCTGCATCAGGCTTGCGCCCATTGTGCAATATTCCCCACTGCTGCCTCCCGTAGGAGTCTGGGCCGTGTCTCAGTCCCAGTGTGGCTGATCATCCTCTCAAACCAGCTAGGGATCGTCGCCTTGGTGAGCCATTACCTCACCAACTAGCTAATCCCACTTGGGCCAATCTAAAGGCGAGAGCCGAAGCCCCCTTTGGTCCGTAGACATTATGCGGTATTAGCAGTCGTTTCCAACTGTTGTCCCCCACCTCAAGGCATGTTCCCAAGCATTACTCACCCGTCCGCCGCTCGTCAGCAAAGGTGCAAGCACCTCTCTGTTACCGCTCGACTTGCATGTGTTAGGCCTGCCGCCAGCGTTCAATCTGAGCCATGATCAAACTCTTCAATTAAAAAGTTTTTTGTCTTTCGACAGCTCAATGAATTCTGAATTTATTTAATATCTTTCGATATTGAATTGACTGTGCTGCAATTCCTACCTAAGTAGTTATTGCTGTTGGTCACTCAGTTTCAATTGAGACTCTAAATTTGTTTGCCTCACTTAGTAAACTAAGCTTGGCTGTTAGAACTCAATCTGTACGAGTGCCCACACAGATGATTGCTTTATATTGTTAAAGAACGTTGCGACGTTGTCGCTAGGGATGCGTATAATACACCCTTTATTTTTCGAGTCAACACTTAATTTTAAACTTTCTTACGATGATTTAAACTTAAGTTTTATTTAACTCTCTGAGCAGTTCGTGCCTCGCTATGCGTTGGCGTTCCCCGTCTCAGTGGGGTCGCATTATAGGGAGATCCGAAAACAGATCAACCTTTTTTTAGATCTTTTTACTGTTTGCTCAACTTTCAAGCAAATACTATTGAAATGGTATGGAAAGAGCTTACTTTAGGTCGTTTTTTGCACTCTTATTAACTATTTACTATAAATTTCATTGCTATGTTCAATTAAGACGTTAAGATAGCAAGTTCACAATGTTAAATTAATGTTTATTTCCTGTTTATTGGTAGATCAAAATGAAATTACCCGATCAAAAATCTTTTATCTTTGCAGTTATTCTTGCTGTTGTTGGTTTTGTTATCGTTAAGTTTGCACTTGCAAGCCTAGCATTAGACCCTGCACTAGTATTTGGTGCTGGTTTATTAATTGGTGGACTTGTTATTGCTGCAATGTCATCAGTAAGTGCAGAAGAAGCCGAAGTAAAAACAAAAACACTTTATGTTGGCAATCTTCCTTATCGCGCAAATGAAGGTGTTGTACGTGCTTTGTTCGAAGAGCAAGGCAAAGTATTTAATGTTCGTTTATTGAAAGATAAGAATACTGGCAAACGTCGCGGCTTTGGCTTTGTTGAAATGGCCCAAGCTGACGCGGATAACGCAATTGCTAAGTTAAATGATAGTGAGTTCCAACAACGTACTTTAAAAGTACGTGAAGCAAAACAAAAACAAGAAGATGATTCTAACTCTTATCGCTCAGAGTCGGATCAAACAGTGTAACTTGCTTAACGGCTAGTTTATCACTACATATATCAGCCGTTGCATAATACTGCAGCGGCTTTTTTATGCCTGCTTGATTATCGCTGAAATTTAATAAAGAACTAACTCGCTTAGCAATAGCTGCTCCAGAGTCTAACAACTCTATACGCGCTTTAAAGTAATCACTTATTGGCTTAGCTAGAATAGGAAAGTGAGTACAACCTAATACCAGCACATCTATATCGTTATTAATATTTAATCGGCTTAACTCTGCATGCAGCTTTTCAATGTCTAAGCGCTGGGTAAAAAAGAATGTTTCTGCCAAGGTGACCAATTCAACACTACTATATAAGCTTGTGGTTATAGATGAGGCATGCTCTTTAATCAGTACATCTATATATGAGCTTGATACTGTAGCAGGGGTTGCCAATAATCCGATATGTTTTGATTGTGTTATTTGTGCAGCGGGCTTAACTGCGGGTACAACTCCTACAATTGGAATATCTGTTATTTTTCGTACCGCACTTAATGCAGATGTTGAGGCGGTATTGCAGGCTATAACAATTAAGTCGACATTGAGTGACTCATCTTTGATAAATTGGATTAGTCCACACAAACGATTAATAATAGTTTGCTGCGATTGCGCGCCATAGGGCAATAATGCATTATCCATGAAGTAACTGTATTGAGCGTGAGGAATGCTTTGCTGAATATGCTCAAGTACTGTGGTTCCACCAATACCTGAATCAAAGACCATGATGTGCGCTGACAAACTACCATTCCTACTCTTTACTTTGAACGGCAGTTTGCCATGAGGCTTTTATAAAAGAAAGTAGTTTTACTCAGCGTCTAGTTTTGCAGTAGCTGTGTTTAATTTATCTAAGCTTTCAAACATGGTGTTAGTGTAATCAACCAGTTTATCTATTTCTTGTTGATCTTGATTTAGCCATTGAATGATACCTGATAGCTGGCTTTCTAATCCTAGTGCTTGCGCTTTCGAGTAAGCAGATTTTAGATCATCATTAAAAGGGGCTACATTTTCGGCAATGGCTTTTTCTGATGTTGGCTTAATTTGTTCATACTCTTTAATTGCTGCCACAGTTTTGCTTTGACGTAAGTCCATTGAAAATGCCACCAGCTGTTCATTTCCTAAACTGAGTTCTTGGGCTTGTTCAAATGCTTTATCTAAATCGCCACTGAAAAAGGTTTTACTTACATCTTGTAACTCTGTCATTAAATCATTGATAGCTTGCTGCTCGTCTTCATTAAGCTCTCCATTTACTGACATAGAAAATGATAACTCGCGAGATTCAGAAAATTGCGTACTAAATGCTTGTGAGCTTTCAGTTTGCTGATAGCGACTAGATGACTGAGATTGGTAAGCATCTGCAAAACTGATACTCACTTCATCACCTTCTGCGGTAGTAAAAGTGTAATCAGCGCTGTTACTAAGGCTCACATATTGTGATTGACTAACCGTTACGCTTGCCGGCTGAGGATTAAATAAGTTCTGCTCAAATTTATCGAGGCCATTGAAGATGCCCTCTTTTGATTTATCAATACCCTCTTCAAGCTCTTGATTAAATACGCCCATACCTTTTAATTCATCTACAGCTTCATCAACACCTGTTTGCACGCCTTTACGTGCCTGGTTAAGTATATCTTGTAGCTTGTCATCATCGGCACCATTGGCTTTGGCTTTTTTTACTGAGCTGGTCACAAAGTCTAAAACATTTTTGACTACTTCATTAAAATCAAACAATGGTTTGTCTTTTTTCGCTTCAGCAACCGGCAAGCCTAATTCTTTTGCCATTTTGTCACCCAATACGGCCGCTGCCAATTCTTTTCCGCGTTGCTGATAGCTAGTTGGTGGGGAGTCTATTTTAGGCTGTGGCATTGCTTGCTTAGTATTGTATTTATTGGCATTGCTGTTTGGAACAAAACTAAAGTTACCTATTTTCATGAGAAGACTCCTATTTAGACTTACTATTTTATCGGCCAAGTAAGCCTATACTGTAGTAAAATGCTTAAAAAAGCTCACTATATTTGATCAAAACTAGACAAATACGCTTCGCTCCCTACAATAGCGCCGATAAACAGATCTCAACGATAAGGTTATACCGTTAATGGCAGTTATAAATATAGATACCACGCAGTACGATGCACAATTAAATGAAAAAGAGCAGCGTATTACAGAGCAGTTTCAACGTTTCGGTGTAAAACAGTTAGAAGTATTTAGCTCTGAGCCTATTAACTACCGTCAACGCGCAGAATTTAGAGTATGGCACGATGGCGACGATCTGTTTCATATTATGTTTGATCAACAAACGAAAGATAAAATACGTGTCGATACCTTTGACCCTGCTGCTCCTTTAGTAGGTGAAGTTATGCAGGTAATGATTGATAACTTAAAAGGCTGTGAAGTACTGCGTCGTAAATTATTTCAAATAGATTATTTATCGACCATCAGCGGTGAGATTTTAGTGAGCTTGCTTTATCACAAGCCACTTGATGAACACTGGTTAACTGAGATCAACGCCTTAAAGGAAAAGCTAAGTAGCCAGTACAAAATTGACTTTATTGGCCGTGCACGTAAGCAAAAAGAAAAATTGGGCGATGACTTTGTCACTGAGCGCTTAATGGTGAATGGCCAAGAGCTAATCTATCAACAGGTGGAAAATAGCTTTACTCAGCCTAATGCGAAGGTGAATATTAAAATGTTAGAGTGGGCACAAGAGTTATGTAAACCACTAAACAATGATTTACTAGAGCTGTATTGTGGTAACGGAAACTTTTCAATTGCACTTGCGGGCTCATTTAATAAAGTGCTGGCAACAGAAATATCAAAATCGTCTGTGCATTCAGCGCAATATAATATTGCTCAAAACAAAGTAACTAACTTAGATATTATTCGCATGTCGAGCGAAGAGTTTACTCAGGCAATGAAAGGCGAGCGTACTTTCTCTCGCTTAGATGGTATTGACCTTAGTAGTTACAACTGCCAAACCATTCTAGTCGACCCACCTCGTGCCGGCATGGATACCCTAACGTGTGATTTAGTGGCTAACTATGAGAATATTATTTATATATCATGTAACCCAGATACGTTAGAGCGTGACCTTGATCACTTATGCCAAACCCATGAGGTTAAGCGCTTTGCAATATTTGATCAATTCCCATACACACACCATATTGAATCTGGTGTATTTTTACAGAAAAAATAAAATCTAATACTATGATACCAGCGCCTTGATAAGTGCTGGTATTTGCTCTTCACTAAATACTTTAACTTGATTCTTTACCAATAACTTAGCGGTGAGCCCCATGCCTTTTACTTTCACCCCACTATGGCTTCCATCATAAATTGTATTACGGCCACACGAAGGACTAGACTCTTTTAGTAAAGCAAAGCGAATATTATGCTTATTACAAAGGGCTAATGCTTTATTAGCGCCATCTTCAAATGCACTTGTTACATCCTCAGCAGTATTTGTAATAACTCGATTTTGCTTTATCTCAGCGGGCGCACTAGGCACGAGTAAACCACCAGCAATCTCAGGACAAAATACGATTAATCTATTTTGCTTTTGCCACAAATTAAGTTGAGGGTGCAATATTATTTGGCCTTTACCATCATAACGAACTGGCAAACCTAACAAACAACTTGAGATTAAAATTTTTTCCATGATGAATTTTCTTCTCCAAATAAAAAAGCTCCTTTCGGAGCTTTTTTATTTCACTAAACTACTTATTTATTTGCTAAGTAGTTAATAAGTGAACTTACATCTTCTGGCGATGAAATACCTGACTCGCCACCTAAGTTAAGCTTATATTTACCATTAACAATAAATGTTGGAACGCCACGCAGTGCCCCTTTTCCTTTAAAGTAATCTTGGTCGCGCTTCATTTTAGAGCTCAGTGTACGTACCGAGAAGCTTTCAAATAATTTATCAAATTTGTCGCCATCTACACCTTGCGCTAAAAATACATCTTTTACATCTGCAAGCTCATTAAAACGAGCACGCTTTGCGTGAATGTGGTCAAACATTGCTGAAATAATTTTATCTTTTTGCGGTAGTACTTCAGCAGTAGCTAGTGCTTGGCTGATCATGGTTTGATGTTCTGGGTCACGAACGCCCACGAAATCCACATGGCTTTTCTTGAACTTTACGTTTTTGTCTAGCTTAGGTTTGATCTCAGCAAGCAGTGGCTCCATGTTATTACATGCAGGGCAGTAAAAAGAGAAAAACTCTTTTACTTCTGGCTTTCTGGTTGCACGATCAGAGACGACATCATAATGTACGCCCTCTTCGTAAGTGGCAGCAAAACTGGTTGCAGCTAAAGGGAGTATTACAGCAAGCAACCCTGCTTTAACTAATTTGATCATTATTATGGTGCTCCAAAAATTATAGTTCTAGTAAAAAGCTAATTAACTCATCAAGTTCTTGTTGGCTCTTGATTGTATTAATATTGATTTTATATTTGTCATTTACGATAAATGTAGGTACGCCAGTTAATGCGCCAAGCTCAGAATATTTATTCTGCTTATCTTGCATGGCACGTTCAGCTGCTATGATAGGCAAACTAGCAATATCATTATCAAATGTGCTGTTATCAATTGCGTTAAGCTCCAATAACTTCTTAACGTCTTTAATTTCTGTTAATGGTGCACGCTGAATATGGATGCTTTTAAAAATTTGCGCTGTTACCGCTTCGGCTTGACCATGCTTTTTTGCAATTAAGTAAGCAAAGCTCAGGTTACTTTGTGCTTGTGGTGAAACGCCCCCTAAAAAGTTAACATGATTTTTTACAAACTCAGCCCCTTCAGGTAAGTTTTCTGCAATCCCTTTTGCTACCGGCTCAAACTTAAAACAGTGCGGGCAATAGAAAGAGAAGAATTCGGTTACGTTTGGCGTTTTACTCTTTTCAACGTCAATCACAGTATATTGATTACCTGCTTCAAAGTTGGCAGCTAGTGCTGCGAAAGGTAAACATAGGATCAGTAAACTTAGTTTTAATTTTTTAAGCATGAATATCTCGTTATACTTCTTTTTTAAATAAAAATATTATGGCAATAATTTTAACGGGGCTTCTTGCAAAGCTGCAAGCTGTTCTTTAAGCGCTAAAATTTGTTGCTCCCAGTATTTGTCATCTGCAAACCATGAAAAGTTCCGTACAAAAGCAGGATCGCTCCAACGTTTTGCAACCCACCCCATGTAATGAATCATACGCATGGCGCGAAGCGGTTCGATCAGCTTCAGTTGTGAGTGATCAAAATCGCAAAACTCCTCATACGCATTCACTAAAGTGTCTAACTGTAACAGCTGTGTTTGTCGATCGCCACTGAGCATCATCCATAAATCTTGAATTGCAGGTCCTTGGCGGCTATCGTCTAAATCAACAAACATCAGCGCGTCCCCAGCCCATAAAATATTACCAGCATGACAGTCTCCGTGTAAGCGAATACTGTCTACATTTTTATATTGCAGCTGCGCTTGGGCGATAACTAAATCTAAAATAGTGTAGAAAGAAGTCTCTAGCCCCATAGGGACTAAATTACTTTTTTGTAAATGAACTTTAGCTGTATGCAGGTATTCATCGCAGCTAACGATTGGTCTTTGGGTAAAGGGCTGCGTTTTCGCTACTTGGTGCATGCGACCAATTAAACGCCCTAGTACGTCAAGCTGATCTAAATTATCGACTTCAAATAAACGCCCGCCTACACTTGGGAATAAAGTAAATAAATACCCTTGGTGTTCAAATAAGCTTTGCCCATTATGCTTTATTGGCGCAACGACCGGTACTTCTGCGGCTGCCAGTTCAAAAGCAAAATCATGCTCCTCTTGAATTTGTGCTTTGCTCCAGCGCTCAGGGCGATAAAACTTAACAACGTAACGTTTTCCACCCTCAGCTACAAATTGATACACTCGATTTTCGTAGCTATTTAGCGCTAACAACCCTGACTCAGCGTAAATATCAACGCTTTCGATGGCATCCAAAATAAGATCTGGGGTTAAGTCAATAAAGCTAAATTTACTCATATACTTCTTATATAAAAGAAAAGCGGGAATATCCCGCTTTTTTGTTAATAACAGTGTTCGTTTTTTAATACAGACTCTTTATCGCGCTTTAAAAAAGTTACTTTGCTGCGATATTTGGTTATCGGGTTCGTTTATTGGCGACAGTACAAAGTTAAACTCGGTCATTGGCGCTTTTAAATCATAAGGGTCCATTACTAATGATAACGGCACATTATGCGATTCACCAGCGTTCACCGTAAAGGTGGTATCACCTATGTATTTATAGTTATCTAACCCTTTAACATCAATAGAGAATGTTTGCTCGTACTGTGCCTTATTAATCACTTTTAAGGTGTAGGTGTTTTCAACTAAGCCATTAAAATCTACACGATACAACTGATTGCGATCACGGATAATATCAAAGTCCATAGGTTTACGCATAGCTATATTGGCTACCAACGCACCGGTAAGTAAGACTAAAATAATACTGTAACCAATCAGTTTAGGACGCAGCGGATGAGTTTTATTCTCTGGGGTTTCCAAGTTACGCTCGGTGGTATAAGAGATTAGGCCTCGAGGATAATTCATTTTGTCCATTACGCCGTCACAGGCGTCAATACACGCGCCACAGTTTATACACTCGTATTGCAGACCATTACGAATATCAATCCCAGTTGGGCAAACCTGCACACACAAGTTACAGTCAATACAATCACCTAACCCCAGCTCTTTTGGGTCTTGTTTACGCGAACGTGGCCCGCGGTTTTCACCACGCGCTTCATCGTAGCTTACAGTAAAGGTGTCTTTATCAAACATTGCTGACTGAAAACGTGAGTATGGGCATATATGTAAACACATAATTTCGCGCATCCAACCCGCATTACCATAAGTACAAATAGTAAATACAATAATACTAACTAAGGCATAACCGCCCACATTAAAGGTAACAAATTCAGGGAGTAGTTCGCGAATAGGCGTAAAATAACCAACAAAAGTTAACGCTGTATATAGAGAAAATAGCGCCCAACTAGTGTGCTTTGCGGTTTTTCTCCAGAATTTATCAAAATCCATTGGCCGCTGATCTAACTTTTTACGTTGATTAGCACTGCCCTCAAATTTTTCTTCAAACCAAATAAAAATGAAGGTCCATACTGTTTGCGGACAGGTATAGCCACACCATACTCGGCCATAAAAAGTAGTCACTAAAAATAGAGCAAACGCCGCAAGCATAAAAATAAATGCAAGAATAGTGAAGTCTTGTGGCCACAGGGTTAAACCAAAAATATTAAACTTTTGCTCCATTAGCTCAAACAACACAGCTTGCTGACCATTAAAGTTGATCCAAGGCAATAACATAAACGCTAGCATGCCTAAAAAGCCGATACGTTGTCTTAGTAATTGATGAAGCCCAGTAACCGCACGTACATAAATACGATTGCGAGGATTAAATCTATCTTCTTGACGGCTCAGATCAGGTTTTTGGATCTTAACCTCTGTTGGTATGTTTTTTACTTTAATTTGCTTATCCATTGAAGTTCCTCAACGCCGCTAGGAAATAAAAATTCAGCAATCTTTTTGTACTTTTCGTCTAAGTGTAGCAACTTGCATGCTAAACATAATACGCTTTAAGTCGCACTTGTGTACTTTCAGATATTTCAGAAATATCTAACTACTGCCTCTTATTATACGCATATTAGCTAAAATTACTGACTAGATTGCTAATAATTTATTCAATTTGTGACTTGCTTTTAAGGTGTATTTTATTACACTTGCCGGCTACTAAAGTGTTGTTTGGATCAAGGTTTGTATATTTATGAAGAAATTTTTTATACTAGTGGTTGTGATCCTAGCATTTTTTACCGTTGATCATCCTTTGGTAAAAGAACCGCGCGAACGGTTGCTCGGTGATGGTATCGGCTTGTTAAGCAGCTCAACTAAAGTAGATCGCTTTCCTGTAGCAACCATGATCAGAAACAAAGTGAATCAGCAATTAGCACTTTCTCGCTCTGAGCAAGACTATGTTGCTAAAACATTTACTACGGATGAATCAGTCAAGTTATTTGAACTACGCTATTGTCGCCAAGGTGATCTAAACCTTTATTTTTACGAAGAGCGATTACTTACTGTATGCCGTATTATCAAAGAGTCATTAGCGCAGGCGAGAGTAAAGTAATGGATTTTTCTGGTTTAAATAAAAAAGCAAGCAACTCATTTCACAAACATCGCACCATGCTTAAGCAATTAGCACAGGGTAAAACGTTAAAATGCGAACATTGTAATAGCGTGTTAACCCTTAATTTAGCCACCAGCGAGTCTAGTAAGGGAGTAATACAGTGCAAACAAGGTTGCACTGATATTGAATTAGAAATTGGCGGTTAAGTGTTAAGAACAAGGTTTAAGCGCTAGAAAACTTACTCTTCCCACTCTTCATCAGTATACAAGCCACTGTTAAGCGCTACAATTTCGATAAGTTCAGCAAAACCTATCGCAAAGTCGCCCATTAACTCGTACTGCTGCTCACATAAGTGTAATTCATCAATATTATTTTGTTGTGCAATTTGCACAATAACTTGTTTATCGAGTGCAAAAAAGCTGAGCGTCGCCTGTGCGCTTTCAAGCGCTTGCTTGTATTGAATATCAAGTTGCTCACTTGCTAGTAACTTATGGGTATACGCTTGGCTTGCGGTTAAAAAACCCGCTGACCAGTGCTGGCAAAAGTCATATTCAAACTCAGCGGGTAACTTATAACCCAGCTCAAATACTTGCTCACTCACTTGATGATGTAACGCCATAAATAAAAACAATATGTCTTCATCAAGGTCGTTTGCTGTATTAGGGAGGATATTCTCTAACCATTGGTGAACTTCTAATGGCTCAGGTGAACATATAACGCCAAATAAATAACCTTGGCTTTGAGTAAGGCTCATTGCGCCTGATTGGGTATTTAAAAACTCGCTGAGCAGCTTAGCATGCTGCTCAGTAAACTGAGGTATTTGCATTAAAACTCTTTATATAAAATATTAAAATTTAAGTGGGTAACGACCTTGGTTATCTGGTCTACCTAAAAACTTCACCGCGTCATGTACCTCTTTGGGTAAAGTTAGATCAGGCTTAACATATCCCGCAACTTTAAAGTCAAAATTAGCCTTTAGTGTAGCATCTGCCTCTAACCCTAATCTATTGTCTGGCTCGATGAGTATAGCAACATCGCCCGACTTACAACTTAATTTGCCACTGAGATCACCGATATTGAACCAACCAGTTAAACCTTGTACGTCAATATCAGGGCTGGCTATTTCACCTTGGAGTGATTGACAATATGGCGCCCCAGAAACGTATTCATCGAGCTCTAAAATTACACGTCCTTTAGCGGTAACCGGTAACGGCAAATCAATTCGCTGCATTGCTCGCTCAACCGTTGAACGCACTACGGTATCACTTATTTTAAGTTCATCATTTGCTAGTGAATAACTAATATCTGCATAGCCCGATATGTCACTGCGTTCGCGAGGATTACCAAAGCGTAAGTTAGTATTCACTTGAGCTTTAAATAATGACCAGCCAGATATATCCCAGCGTACATTATTTAATTGCTCACCTTCAAAGCGCAGCTGCATAACTTGTCCCTTCCATATAGTGCCAACAGTTTGACCTATTTCTAGCTGCGGTGGAAAATACGGTTTAGCTAAATTTAAAGCAACCGCAGCCGGTAATTTAATAACGCTAAAAACAATAAAGCTCATTAAAAAAACGATGGATAATATTATTATTTTTTTCATTAACTACTTCTCTAATACTAAACGGCTTACGCGTACATAACCGGATTTATCATCTTGGCTTAAATCTAGATTTTCTACGCTTAAACCATGCTGATTAACGAGCTCGTCAATCCATTGGATTAATAGATTAAACTCTACTGAGTCGAGCGTTAAACGAAGTGAATTATCATTAGGCTGCATTTTACTAATGTTAATGCTGTAACGGCCGCGCGTATTATTAACTATTTGGCTGAGATTTTGATTACTCACAGCTTGCGTTTTACCTGCAGCTTTGAGCTTAACAATACTCTCATCTACCCAGGCTAACAATTCTTGCTGTTTTATTTGTGATTGCTGTGCTCGCTCTATCGCAGTATTTAAAGGCCTAAAAACCCCCATCACCAAAACAAAAATGATAAATACACCGCCTGCAACCATAATTAGTTGTTGCTCTTGATCTTTTAATGAACGCCAATATTGCATGAACTGCTGCTTCATTGTGCACCTCGCAGTCTGATTTCACCGACGATAAAATCGCCATCATTATTTAACGAGCCCTGCTCAACTGTGACCCCTTGCTGCTCGAGAATGGCTTTAACCTTACCAAAAGTTTGAAAGTCTTTACCACGGGCTCGAATGCGCAATTCATTACGGCGTTTGTCAAAGCGTAATGTTTGTGGCGTAAACTCATTCACTTGCGAAAACACGCTCACCAATTTACTGGTTAAATCTAAAAAGCCAGCATCGCTAACACCTTGTACTTTATTCAATGCACCCTGTATTTGATTTTTAATTAAATGAGGGCGTACTCGTGTGCCGGGAAAGGCTTTTTGATATCGCGCTACTACTTGCGATTTAGCTACTTCTAGCTGCGAATTAAGCTGATGCAATTCAACCGCTTTAATAGTCACACTTGATACCAAGGCAACCACACTAATAATGGCAGCACTTTTCCAGTAACCCCACCATAACGCAGTTTTCTTTTTAAGGGTGTAAGGTCCTTGACGCAAATTAAACTTAAGTTTATCAAGTTGTTTAGCAAATAATGCTAACGGTAACTCATAGTCACTTGTTTGCGGATATAAGTTAAGTGCTTCAGGAAACTGATCAGCGGGGCTGTAATGTTTGATATCTGGGTTGCCTAATGCTACTAAATACTCTTTTAGCCAACTGCTTTCAACCGCGCTAATGTGCCAGTCACCTTGTTTAAAGAGCCACTGCTTATTAAGTTCGATGGCAGTAACACATGACTCTTCAGCGCTTGGCAATAGTAATGCATCCGGTACTATTTGATACGGAGTGAGTTGATGTTGTTCAAATACTTCTAACCAGTGCTCAAACCAATCACGGTTCGTTAGCGCAATCTTAATTGCATGCTGCTCATCAACCATAGTTGGCTCTCCAAGCGCGATATAAATGTCGTCTATATCGCATGCAAGATCTTCTTCGAGCATATAGGGCAATGCTTGCTCTAATTTACGGTTCCACTTTGTTGGCAGTGTCACCGTTTTTAATTGCACTTGGTCACATGGTAAAAGTACCACAAGTTCTCGAGTTAATGCTTTTTCAGTTAGTTCACTTAACTGATTGGCATTTTGTAGCTCGCCACTGGCTATTATTTCTTGTTCTTGTGGTGAGTATATTAACCAGTTAAGTAAATCTTGCTCGGTTTGACCCGTGCGGATCAACAGTATCTCTGTCACTGTACGCCTCCAAATTTTCGCGCCAGTATCGTTACCTCGCCATTGCTGGCATAAAGTAATGTGGTCATCGAAAAACGCAAATCAACAAATTTTGCCTGCGTTTGTAATTTAAAATATTCACTTTTTAAACTAAAAAGCTTTTCTACTGCTTTGATATTTTTGCCGCCTTGTTGTTTAACAGACTCAAAAAACTCTTCAATATTATCAAAGCCATTTTCAGGTCGCGCTGCAATTACCGCTTGAGCACCCGAAACACTCAGTTCGTCTATTAGGCCACTGAGCAATAAAGCTTGCTCTTCAGTGACTGTATTAACATTAATTGAAAGTAACGTACTACCTGGGATCACACAGACAAAAGGCAGCACCTTTTCCATCACTAAAGGGTTAAAGCCTTTAATTAAACGCAGTTCAGATACCGAAGCAAATAGGCTATTTGCTGTCATATACGGAAACTGACGCGATAAATACTCGCCTTCTTCAGCTCCTGAGCGATACGTAATACTATTTTTATCTAACCAGTCAAAAACACTATCAGCCATACCTTCTTCAGACTCATCACTGGGTAAGTCTTCTATATTTTCTAATATGGCAAACAACGCTTTATGCGCAGGGTTCGTTTTATTAGTACTGTTTGGGTCAGGCTCAGCACCAAGCGCATTTAAGTTTAAACAGGCTTGTAAATCAGTTAACTGACCGCTTAACGTGCCGTTATCAACTGGATACTTAACATCACCTTGCTTTGCCCACGGCTGCGCTAAGGTGGTTTTTTCTGGATCGTCTTTTTTACTTTGAATTAAGCCTTTAATAGCTAATTCTTCAGCGCCATAAGCATACCATTTAGCCTGTTGCTGACTTTGCAAGTTAGTACTTCTTTGTACCTGTAGCATTAAGTTCGCACTCATTTCTACGGCTAAAATAGCAGCCAGCGCGACAATAAATAACACAATAACTAACGCCGCGCCGCGTGATGTTTTTTGATTCATCAAGGCGTTCCTCGGCCATTTGGTTGCGATTGGTTAGTACCATCATTAACCGGTTTTGGTAACTCTTTACCGAGTCCTGGCACTAAAAAAACACGCCTAATGGGTTCTGCGTCCATGTGCTTTAACGTTACAGCGACCGCTTTAGGTAACGCTTTAATTTGCCAGTCTTCTTGCCACTCACCGTTACCATCTAAAAACTCGAATTTAAGCTCTTCTACATCAGCTAAAACAACTTGGCTACGAGGCTCCAAATTATCGAGTTGATCAACATAAATGCGATACACTCGTTCTAAGTTGTCATCAATTACTCGATAACCAACAGCTTGTAACTCTGAGCGAGGAAGCAAATTAATGGGATTCATCCACCCATCACGCACAAAGGCAATGCCATCAAGCTGGCTTTCTAAAATATAGCGCCCTGCAAGTAAGTAACTCTCTTGAAAATCCCCAGCTTCATTACGCACTTGGCGTTTAGTCATTTGGCTAAAGTCTTGATCCATTAGCCTAAAGGCTGTTTGTAACCCATTTAGCTCAGCAATTTTTTCATCTGATGCTTGTTTGGCACGCGTGGTGGTATCAAGTATTTGGTGGGTGGCCATAATAACAAACACCAACACCCCCAGCGCCACTATCACTTCTAATAATGTAAAACCGCGCTGCTTCACTTATGGCTTACCTTTATTTAAGTAAGTACTTAACTCATAAATTGAATTTTCATACTTATCATCTGTAAACACATTAATAGTGACCTTTACAAAGCTTTTATCAGCAGTGGGCACAACATCTTGGCGCCAAAACCATTCAATCCCCGCCATCATCTCAGTGCCGCGGGTACCATTTTTACCTTGCCATTTTTCGCCTTTCGTTCGTTGTTCTACTAATACATTTTCGGCTACCCATGAGCCATACGTTTGCTCTTCAATGCTAGATAAGTGATGAATATGCTCACCGGTTGCTTGCATTGCAGCAATACCTGCCATGGCACAAATACTTAGCGCAACTAAGACTTCTAATAAGGTAAAGCCTTGGTATCTTTTCATTATTGGGGCTCTCGACGAAAATCTACTGGCGCTGCAAATTTGCCTTCAATAAAATATACCGGCTCCGCCTGATCTTTTAACTCAAGCATGAGCTGAAATGCACTTACATCAGCAGAGGATAAAATAAGTACTTGGGGAACTTTTAATTTTTTAAGTTCTAATAAGCTGTCTTCATTATTGCCACTCATTAACTCACGCCAGTTAGACTGCTCTAATAAGTTATCTTGTGCCCAAGGTAGGTCTTCTAGATTAAGTGTTACTTTGAATTGCTGATCAAACTCAATTGGTTTAAATAACTCTTCCCGCTCAAAACTGATCCACTTTTCGCCATCAAACACTAAAAATTCAAGCGTATTTTGATCAACTAATAAGCCTAACTCTATCTGGTTAAGTACGGCAAATTCTGATGCGGCATTAATGGTGGTATGCAGCCTACTTGCTTGCTTATCTAGCTCTTCCTCTGCGCCGCCATCTAAGCTGTATACCACCATTTTGGTGGCAAAGGCGATGATCACCAATACCACTAAAATTTCTATTAAACTAAAACCATATTGCTTTGCGCTCAAGTGCTTAAGGTTTACCCGCATGGTAAACCCCTATCAACTAAGTTTAAGCGTATGATAAAGTTGATACCCATTACTGCTTATCTTCATCCCAGTTACCAATATCATCATCGGTAGCCGGTTCGCCATCGGGTCCCATAGAAAAAATGTCAAACTTACCAATCTCTCCAGGGCTAATTAATTGGTAATTATTCCCCCACGGATCTTCTGGTAATTTGCTAATAAAGCCACCATCAGGGAAGCGCTTTGGAATAGGCTCAATACTGGTTTTTGTGACTAATGCCTCTAAACCTTGCTCTGTACTTGGGTAGCTCTTATTTTTAAGCTTGTACAAACTCATAGCATCTTCTAACTGCTGAATATCTAAATGCGCTTTATCAATAGCCGCTTCTTCTTGCTGACCCATAATATTAGGTGCCACAATCGACATGATCATCCCGATGATAACCAGTACCACCATCACTTCTAATAAAGAAAAACCTGATTGTTTATTCACGTTATTACCTCGTTATTCTAAAAACACTAAGCAAAAATGATTTAAGTAAATCACTAATATAAAAAATAATTAAAGGCCAACAGCCTTATTCATTGCCATAATTGGCTGCAAAATTGCCATTACTATAAACAATACAATGACTGCCATGGAGGCAATCATTGCAGGTTCTAATAATTTTAATGACACATTGACCATACTTTCAAACTCGCGATCTTGATTGTTAGCGGCTCGCTCTAACATTTGCTCAAGTTCACCGGACTTTTCACCACTGGCTATCATATGCAGCATCATTGGTGGAAACAACTTAGTTTGCTGCAGTGAAGCACGCAGACTTGCTCCTTCACTTACTCTTTCTGCGGCATCAGCCACAGCTTGTTTGATTTTTTCGTTAACTAATACCCCACCAGAAATACGCATTCCTTCTAGTAGCGGTACTGAACTTGACGATAAAATACTTAAAGTACGAGCAAAGCGCGCGGTATTAATCCCTCTAGCAACTTTACCTATGCCTGGCATATGTAATACTTTTGCATCCCACCAAAACCGTACCTTAGGTTTTTTAAGCGCATACTTGATTCCAACCGCAGTAGCGGTGATCGCTAGTAAACTTATAAACCAGTAATTTTGCACAAAATGACTACCTGCCATAACCCACTCGGTGGTCCAAGGTAAAACTTGTTTAGTTTTTTCGAAAGTCTTTAATATTTTAGGTACCACAGTACCTAATAATACCGAAACAATACCAATGGCAAACACCACCAAAATAATCGGATACACCATAGCCTGCGTAATTTGACTGCGCATATGTTGGCGCTGCTCAGTATAATCAGCTAGCCTGTTGAGCACTTGATCTAAGTGACCTGACTTTTCACCTGCCGCCACCATAGCGCGGTACAAATCGTCAAAAACATGCGGAAATTCACTCATACCATCAGCCAGGGTATAACCTTCCACTACTTTCGATCGCACCGACATCAACATACGTTTTAGCCGTGGTTTTTCACACTGCTCAGCAACCGCCATTACCGCCCCCTCTACAGGTAGGGCAGACTGAATTAGGGTTGCAAGCTGACGAGTGATCAAAGCGAGATCGGCAGTTGATATGGTTGGTTTAAATAAAGAGCCGAGTAAGGGAGCTTTTTGACCTTTAACTTGTTTGTCATCTTGCGCAGCAGGCACAACCTCAAGCGGCGTGAGCTTTTGATCGCGCAGAAGCTGGCGAACTTGCTTAGCTGTATCGGCTTCTAAAATACCTTTTTTCTTTTCCCCGGCCATCTAATGCGCGGTATTCAAACGCTGCCATAGTTAGCCTTCCTCACGCGTTACGCGCAGTACTTCTTCAAGCGTTGTTTTACCTGCAAGCACACGGCTGCAGCCATCTTGACGAATGCTTGGGCTGTGCTTACGAATGTATTTCTCTACGCTTTGCTCACCTTTACCGCTGTGGATCATTTCACGAATGGTTTCGTCGACAACTAATAACTCATGAATACCAGTACGACCTCGGTAGCCGTTAAAGTTACACTCTTCACATCCTACCGCGCGATAAATCGTCGGTGCATTGTCAAACGATACGCCGAGTAATTCACATTCACGCTCATCTGCAACGTGACCTTCTTTACAGCTATTACATAAAGTACGTACCAAGCGCTGAGATAATACCCCCAGTAATGAAGACGATAATAAAAATGGCTCAACGCCCATATCTTCCATACGGGTGATTGCACCTGAGGCGGTATTAGTATGTAACGTAGACATAACTAAGTGGCCAGTGAGTGATGCTTGCACACCAATTTGGGCTGTTTCTAAATCTCGTATTTCACCGACCATAACTACATCAGGATCTTGACGTAAAATGGCGCGCAGGCCACGGGCAAAAGTCATATCAACCTTGGTATTAACCTGTGTTTGACCAATACCAGGAATTTCGTACTCGATTGGATCTTCAACCGTTAAAATATTGCGATCCCGGGAGTTAATTTGGCTCATACCTGCATATAGCGTGGTACTTTTACCTGAACCTGTAGGGCCTGTTACTAAGATTATACCGTGCGGCTTGCTAATTAAGTCGGCAAACAGCTCTCGGTTTCGAGCTGTCATACCTAAGTCTTCTAAGTTTAAACGTGCATTGTTTTTATCAAGCAGACGTAGTACCACTCGCTCACCAAAGCTCGATGGCATAGTCGACACACGCACATCTACAGCGCGCCCAGCTATACGTAAACTAATACGGCCATCTTGCGGTATGCGTTTTTCTGCAATATCGAGTTTGGCCATTACTTTAATACGCGATACCAACAAAGAGGCTAGTTTACGATTAGGTTTTAAAACTTCTTTGAGTACGCCATCTACTCGAAAACGAATAACCAGCTCTTGCTCAAACGTTTCGATGTGAATATCAGAAGCGCCTTCTTTAATTGCCTCACTGAGCATGGCATTAATCAGTTTTATAATAGGTGCATCGTCGTCACCGGCAAGCAAGTCTTCTGTTTGAGGGAGCTCATCAGCTAGTGAGAATAAATCAACCTCATTACCAATATCTTCCATCATTTGCTGAGTTTCTGAGCTATCACGTTGATACGATGCTTCTAGTAATAGCTCAAACTTATCATCTTCTAGTTGCTCAAGTGTAAAGCCATGTCCTGCAATACGACGCACTTCTAATAATACATCAACATCAAGCTCACCACGGTAATACACAATTTGGTTATCTTTATGCTTACTGAGTAACGCGCCAACACGTCTGGCATATGAAAACGGCAAACGTTTTGCAGGCAGTTCAATTAAGTCATCTTGAGCAAGCTGTTCATCACTACTATGAGTAATTGGATGAACAACATCTTGATTAATATCTTCTATCGCATTAGTCATCATTACGCTCTTGTGCATTTTGTTTGCGTAAATGCTCTTCATACGTTGGTGGTAACAACAATTCGTCATTCCACTCAGGTAAAATAGGTGTGTCTGACATTGGCATTAAATTAATACCATCTTCACGTTTTTTAAATTGTTCGCCGCGGATAAAGTTATATTTATTAAAGCTAAGTTTATTCATACTAACGCCATCGCGAATAATGGTCGGTCTTATAAATACAATAAGATTACGCTTACGCTTTGTTGTATTAGTTGACTTAAATAAGTGCCCTAAAATAGGGATGTCGCCTAGTAATGGCACTTTTGACACGCTTTCTTGTACATCTTCATCTATCAAGCCGCCTAATACCACCATGCCGCCATCATCGGCCATCACGGTTGTTTTAATTGCGCGCTTATTCACCGAAATATCGACTGCTGTTGCACCACTAACACTGGAAACTTCTTGTTCTATAGTCAACTGTACCGCTGAACCATCATTAATTTGCGGTGTCACTTTAAGCTTTATGCCCACTTCTTGGCGCTCAACCGTCTGGAATGGGTTCGTATTATTACTACCTGTTTGCGAGCCAGTAATAATTGGCACTTCTTGGCCAACTAAAATAGACGCTTCTTCGTTATCCATAGTGGTAATAGACGGAGTCGCTAGAATATTAGAATTAGTATCGGTAGAAACCGCTTGTACGATTGCACCCCAGTCGTTTTTTATCACTCCCATAGCTAAACCATTAATACCACCAAGTAATGATGCAAGCGGGCCGTAGTCACCCTCAGAAGTTTCATCATATTCAGTTGGAGTACCCGTCTCTGTTCCAATAATTGTTTTAGTTATTGTTTTATCACGAGCTTGCTCAGCAGCTACGGCTAAAGCACCGACAGGCACAGTGGTACCATTATTAAATTGCAGCATGCCGCCTTCTTCTGAAATCCATTGCAGACCAAAGTTAACGCCATCGCCTTCCATTACTTCAATTATAATGGCTTCCACTAGTACTTGTGCGCGGCGAATATCTAAGCGCGCAATAACAGATTCTAGTGAACGCATTGTATCTGGCTGAGCGGTAATAACTAATGAATTAGAATCTGGATGAGCTTCAATGCTAGTGTCATTCTTATTACTACTGCGAGTTTTGGTTGCCCCACCTTTTGAGTCCTCTGCCAGCGATTTGCTCACACCTTGGAGTACTTTTACTAAATCTTCGGCCTTTGCGTAGTTGAGGTAAAACACTTTGGTATTACCTTGGCTTTCCAGCTCTCCATCTAAACGTTTAATGAGCTCAATGGCACGTGTGCGTGCTTGGCCTTCACCACTGACAATCACACTATTAGTACGACCATCAGCTACAACTTTAGGAATTAAAAACTCAGGTACGCTACCCTTACCACTATCTTTATAAATATTTTCAACTACTGAGACAACATCATCAGCCGTTGCAAACTTGAGCTTAACGATATCGACTCGCTTATCACCCGCTTGATCAACTGAGCGAATAATTTCTACTAAGCGGTTAACCGAGGCTGCATGACCAGTTAGCATCATGACGTTAGCCGCGTTAAAGTTAGCAACGTGACCACCGTCTTTTTGGTCGCTAAATTGGCGAACTAAAGGGCCTAACTCTTGTACGCTTACATTTTTAACTCGCACAACCCGTGTAATCATCATATCGCCAAGCGCTTGGCTATCAGCAGTAATTAATGGCACGTTTGATTTTTTAGCATCTGAGCTTTTTTCTATTTTGATTATGTTGTTATCCATTTCAACGGCTGAATAACCGTAAACTTCTAAAACATTTAAAAAGAACTGATAGTAAAGCGCCTCATCCATTAATTCATAACTGCGTACATTTACTTTGCCACGCACGTTAGGATCAATAATGATGGTTTTATTAAGGTTTTTGCCAACAATATTAATAAACTCATTAATATCTGTGCCCTTAAAGTTAGCAGCGTATTCAACAGCAGCAACCGACATAGAAAGACTTGCCGCTAAAAAAAGTGCCGCATACTTAGCTAACCCTTTTTTAATTTTTGTGAGGTGTAGCACCTGAACCATTATGTTAAAACTCCAAAGCTAAGTTATTACAGACTAAATAGTACATCTATTTGCTCACCATCACGCTCTATTGTGATAGTTGCATCTGTACTGTTTCGCAGCTCATTCATTGCTGCCATTGCCTGTTTTAAATCTGTTAATTGATAACCGTTAATTGCCACGGCTAAATCGTTATTTTGTAATCCCATTTGTTTAAATAGTTCGGGCTCTTTACCTGGACTCAAACGATAACCTATAAGTTCCCCGTCATTCATCGCTTGAGAAACACGTATATAATCAAATAGCTTGCCAGGACCTTCTAAAAGCTCTTCGCGAGTTTCTATTAATGCTTCTTTCACCTCAAGGTTGGCAGTGGCATCAATTTGTTCATCGCTTTGTGCTGAAGGCGCTAAAGGTCCCATTTCAGACTCATCTCGTGCAGCGAGTACTGGCATTGATACTGTTTTAGTAAAGTCGAGTCCATCAAGCATTAAGGTTTCAAAGCGGCCACTTACATCTAAAATCACACGATCTGGGAGTATTTGCGATACTTTCGCACGTGTACCTTGCACCACATCCTCCACTAAATAACTTGTCTGGCGACCTTGTGACTCAATAATAGCCATTCCCGCCTTATCATCATTACTCACAGCAACAATACCGGTTAAGTTAATACTAAGACGCGTTTCAGGGGCATTATTGATAACTTTAGTTTGCGAAGCAGTATTGGTATTTTTTGTTACATTTACTTTACCAAATAAAAATTGCTCAATGATCGAATCTACAGACTGGTTATTACCGCCCGTTGCTTGGCTAGAGTGGCTAATAGGAACAAGAGGCGATGTTATTGGCTGCGGCCATAATAGCCACATCAATTTTGATAATAAAAATGCAATATAAACAACAACTAAAACCATAACCATTGCACTTAATCTCGCGTGCGGTAAACGGCTTAATAAATGTTTAAATTGTTGAACGTGCTGTTCCATAGGTAGTATTCTTATTTTAATTTATAACGAAATCACTCAGCCATAGTACCTTTTCATTTTTCATTCAACAAGCACGCTAATATTAAACTTTGTAAACAGATTGATTTATTTATCGTATCAGCTATCAAGCAATAGCTACATGCGGTAACGGTTTCGTGATAATTTACCTAGTAGTAAATTTACTAGGGATGTTTTATGACAAAGAAAACTAAACTCAATGACAGCTCAGAAAGCGCTGACGCACTTAAAGTGAGGTTGGACAAATGGTTATGGGCGGCTCGATTTTATAAAACGCGTGCAATAGCACGAGAAATGGTACAAGGCGGCAAAGTACATTATAATGGCCAACGCAGTAAGGCTAGTAAAATTGTAGAAATTGGCGCAATTATAAAGCTAGCCCAAGGCGTTGACGAAAAAACTATCACAGTATTAAATATACTTGAAAAGCGCCAAAGCGCCCCCATTGCACAGTCCATGTATCAAGAATCTGATGCTAGTATTGCTAAGCGTGAAGAAAATAGTATTGCACGCAAAAATAACAGTTTCTTTGCCCCACATCCGGATAAAAAGCCAGATAAGAAGCAAAGACGCGAACTTTTAAAAATGAAATCAAGTTAGGTATAGCCGCTCATGCAACAAGATTTACTTCACCGCTATTTATTTGACAACCTCGATGTTCGTGGCGAACTCGTACAAATAGACAACGCTTACAATGAAATGATTGCGAAACACAATTATCCAGAGCCCGTTAAAGCATTATTAGGTGAGCTGCTTGTTGCAACCTGTTTATTAACAGCAACGTTAAAGTTTGAAGGCGAAATTGCGGTTCAACTACAAGGTGATGGACCCGTAAAATATGCGGTGATCAATGGTGATGATCAACAAAATATGCGTGGCATTGCGCGATTACAACGTGAAGTTACTGGCTCAACGGTAAAAGAGCTTATTGGCCAAGGCTACATGATTATTACGATTACTCCAACTCAAGGTGAGCGTTACCAAGGTATAGTACCTTTAGAGCATGATACATTAAGTGAATGTATAGAAAGCTATTTTGAGCAGTCTGAGCAATTAAAAACACGCCTTTGGTTTGCAACCGATACTGAAGAAGGCAGCGCCAAAGCATGTGGGCTATTTTTACAAGTGCTACCTGTAGATAAACAAAAATCGATTGAAGATTTTGCTCACTTAGAAGCACTCAGCAATACTATTAAAGATGAAGAACTACTAGAGCTTGATGCCAATACTATTTTAACGCGCCTTTATCATGAAGATAACCCACGCGTATTTGACCCTCAACCAATTCAATTTAAATGTGGTTGTAATCGCGAAAAAACGATGGCTGCTTTAGTTAATGTTGGTCAACAAGCGCTTATGGATGATGTCGAAAAAAATGGTGAGATTAAAATGAGCTGCCATTACTGTTTAAAAGATTATGTGTTTAACGAACAAGATATAAAAAATATATTTAACTAATCTAGATTTTTTAAAGCACACTATAAAATAGCCATAATTTTTTATGGCTTTTTTATGTCCAAAAAATGACACCGGTATCACAAGCTGAGCATTTTTCATGACACCGGTATCATTGAAATTATTCATGTTTTTCCCTTAATTTATATGTTTTTACGGCGTTTATAAGCTCGAATATCCTTAATCCATCTGTTACTATATTTGCAGCTTAAAGGTTACTAAGACCCAGAGCTATCCCGTTCAATCTCACACAATTTAGGTATAAACATGACTTCAAGCGCTACCCGTTTTGTCGATCTAACTGCAGCTGAACTTGTCGAACACGCTATCAGCCGTGGCGAAGGGACTTTAGCCGCCAATGGTGCTTTTGTAGCTAACACTGGTCGTCGTACCGGTCGTTCTCCAAAAGATCGTTTTATTGTTCAAGAATCAAGTACTGAAAATGAAATCCAATGGGGCAATGTAAACCGCCCATTCGATGCAGATAAGTTTGATGCCTTATGGGCACGTGTAGAAGCACATGTGCAAAGTAATGACCACTTTATCTCTCACCTTGAAGTAGGCGCTGATCCAGAGCACTACCTTCCAGTGGTTGTAACAACAGAAACTGCTTGGCACCATATCTTCGCTAAAAACATGTTCATCGAACCACAGTCATACAACAAAGCCGACTTTCCTCAGTGGCAAGTAATGAACGTACCTTCGTTTGTATGTGATCCAGAGCGCGATGGTACAAATAGCGATGGCACAGTTATTATTAACTTTGCACAACGTAAAGTGTTACTTGCTGGCATGCGCTACGCGGGTGAAATGAAAAAATCGATGTTCTCTGTGCAAAACTTCCTACTACCAGCGAAAGGTGTGTTACCAATGCACTGTTCTGCTAACGTAGGTGAAGCAGGTGATACCGCATTATTCTTTGGTCTATCAGGTACAGGTAAAACAACATTATCAGCAGATCCAACTCGCTTCTTAATCGGTGACGATGAGCACGGCTGGGCACCAGGTAGTGTATTTAATATCGAAGGTGGTTGTTATGCTAAATGTATCGACCTTTCTCAGAAAAACGAACCAGTTATCTGGGACGCTATTCGATTTGGCACTATTTTAGAGAACGTGGTACTTGATGAAAACCGTGTTCCTGATTTCAACGATACTAGCCTAACTCAAAATAGCCGTGCAGCATACCCATTAGAGCATGTTGAGAAACGCAAAGTTGAAAACCGTGCAGGCGAGCCAAAAGCTGTTGTATTCTTAACATGTGATGTAAGCGGTGTACTTCCGCCAGTGTCTGTACTAACCGAAGAAGCTGCAGCGTTTCATTTCCTAAGTGGCTACACAGCAAAAGTAGGTTCTACAGAGATTGGTTCTACTAGTGATATTGAATCAACATTCTCAACGTGTTTTGGTGCTCCTTTCTTCCCACGTCCTGCAGGTGTGTACGCAGAGCTTCTAATGAAGCGTGTACGTGAATTCGGCGCTAAAGTTTACCTAGTTAATACTGGGTGGACAGGTGGTCCTTACGGTATTGGTAAGCGCTTTGATATTCCAACAACACGTGCTGTTGTTGATGCAATTGTATCTGGAAAATTAGCCGGTGTTGAAACTCAACACATTGACGTGCTAAATCTAGACGTACCAGTTGCAGTACCAGGCGTAGACAGCAAGCTTCTTAACCCAATCAATACATGGGAAGACAAAGCTAAATACGCAGAATATGCGTCTAAACTGGCCGCGGATTTCACAGAAAATTTTGCTAAATACGACGTTTCTGACGAAATTAAAAATGCAGGCCCTAAAGTTTAGTAATCACCTTTAGCCTCATATTTAAAACGCCAACTTTGAGTTGGCGTTTTTGATCCTACCTATTTTAATTTAGCAACGTGGTTTCTTTGCTAATTGCTGATGAGTTACCTAATGTCTAAAGACGTTTTCTCTATGCTTTTGTGCATTTCTAAATAAATACACATCGAGAGCCTATTAAGCTTTAAATAGCAGTTACTGATTTGTATAAACACTGTATTCCATTTCGTGTATCTAAAATTAAACGCCATTTAACTATGTTGAATAGTGCTACTATGCGTTGTCATCAGCAATGAAACAATGCTGCAGGGTAAACCTGCCCAACACCTCACTTTCTACCCTGACAGAGCACATCAAGCAACACAAGCTATTACTGGTAAACTCCTACGAGCACCAGAAGGCTCAAGTCATTCGAGCTGTGCTTGCTTGTATTTGGAGTCGCTGCGGTCTTTTGCCCGTGATTTTCGAGATACTCAACCCAGGCTACGGTGTTCAAGTTAACGCTATACAACTGATAGCTGTCGGCTGATAGCTACATTTTCACTTTCCTGCAGACGTAAAAAAGCCCGACTCTTTCGAATCGGGCTTTCTTGTATTTGGAGTCGGTGCGCTACGCAGTAGAATGACCTACTTTCACATAACACATATGAGCCTTAACTCTGTCAATAGGCATTAGTGTTCTTTTTGACCGTTTTTATAAATTGACGGTCAATTCTAAATCAATAAACAAATTCGTTTACTTCGTCTGTCGATACGGCTGTTAAGCAAGTAGCTTACGGCAAACACATATAGAGGCTCTCTTATTGCGATCTCATCGCAGCCAGGTTTTTCCCATATCCTTTTGGGGTTGCTGGGGCACTAGACATTCATCGGTTAACCTCATCATGGCACTATTCAAGGCGGCTGGTTGCATCATTATGATCCAGTTAGTTTCAGGCTCAAGTCAGGTGTAAGCGACTTTGTTTATTGTATTAATGCACGCGTACTGAGCGTCTAATCAAGACAAGTGGCTTCGGTCTGTAGGCATATAATTAGGTTAAACCTTTTTGGTTATTAACTCACCCAATTGATTGATGCTCAGCCTTATATCCAGTTAGATGTTCAGCTCACTCAGTACCGTGACTAACTCTTTAAGAATTTTGCTTCATCGAATACCGTCTCTTTTTTAAGCATATAATAAACACAGCGACCAAGCTTATGCGCAAGCGCTGACAGTGCTTTGGCTTTGCTCATTCGTTTTTGTAGTTTTTCGAGGTATTTGTTGGCGTTATGATTGTGACGCAGCAGCAATACAGCGGCTTCGGAGAACGCCCATTTTAGATGTGCATTGCCAATTTTGTTACCTTGGGTGCCATAGGTTTTGCCGGCAGACTCTGCTTTACATTTGACTAACCGACTATATGAAGCGAACTTTTGTACGCTTGAAAAACGATTGATGTCACCAATTTCATAGATAATGGTAAGTGCGAGAATGCGGCCTATACCACTAATTGTTTGCAAGATATTAAGGTGGACAGGGTTGTGTTGCTTGGCCATTTGTTCAATATAATGCTCTAAAGGCTTAAGCTCATTGTGATAGCAATCGAGTATGGCCATATTTAAATTAATAGATCGTTGCACAACGGGGTCAGGGAAGTAATAGCGCATCTTTTCTCTGTCGCAGACGTTCTTTAAATTCACGTTGTGGGCAGGTAAATTGTACTGGCTGGCGGTATTGGCGACATGGGCTTTTAAATCAGCCCCGTGGCGAACAATTTTAGTTCTTCGGCGTAATAAGTCGCGCGTAGCACGCATATCTTTGTCATACACATAAGCAAGTGGGAAGTTTCCCCCTCGGATGAGTTTGGCAATTTTATATGAATCTATTTTATCGTTTTTGGCTTTACCGCCATGAATCGCCTTCATATATAACGCATGACCGAGAATAAAGTCGATAGTGTGTTCTTTACAAAAGTCAGCGACCCAATACCAGCAATGCATGCATTCTACGCCAACCACAATGTCACCGGTATACGGTTTAAGTAGTTTTAGTAGTGCTTCTGGGTCATCTTTAATTTTCTTGTGAACAAGGATAAGTCCTGTATTATCAATGATACAGACGTAAAGTAATCGCGCGTGTAAATCGATTCCACAATAATATGGATGCATGTTATTGTAAAAGTTCATTGAGCTTTCTCCTGTAAGGTTGGTTGCCTTTTCAGCGTAGCGAATAATCGCGATGCTGGGGAGGAGGCTCAATGAGTATCAAATGGGATACTATCATTGTGTCGGGGCGGCCTTCCGCGGGGCTCGCCTTCGAGCTGTTTCACTTGATGTATAGGAATACGAATGCCGTGGAGCACAGGATGTGCAAGAGCGGCCACTACTGAGTTCGGCATGGGGTCTTGGCTATTTTTATTAAATCCCAAACAGCAAAAAACCCGCTACATTGCTGTAACGGGTTTCTCTTAATTGGAGCCTGGTAATGACCTACTTTCACATAACAAATGCTACACTATCATCGGCGCTGTTTCGTTTCACTACTGAGTTCGGCATGGGGTCAGGTGGGTCCAAAACGCTATTGTCACCAAGCAAATTTGGTTGTCAGTCCGTATTACTACGCACTAACTAAAATTTGGAATTCTGATAATAAAAGTTTTCAGTAATCTACTTTAGTCTATTAACTTCTTCGCTTGTTTCACTATCACATAAAACGCGTTTGGCGTTGTATGGTTAAGCCTCACGGGTAATTAGTACAAGTTAGCTTAATGGCTCACACCACTTCCACATCTTGCCTATCAACGTTGTAGTCTTCAACGGCCCTTCAGAGACTTTAAAAGTCTAGTGAGAACTCATCTCGAGGCCTGCTTCGCGCTTAGATGCTTTCAGCGCTTATCAGTTCCGAACGTAGCTACCGGGCAATGCCATTGGCATGACAACCCGAACACCAGCGGTTCGTTCACTCCGGTCCTCTCGTACTAGGAGCAACCCCTCTCAATTCTCAAACGCCCACGGCAGATAGGGACCGAACTGTCTCACGACGTTCTAAACCCAGCTCGCGTACCACTTTAAATGGCGAACAGCCATACCCTTGGGACCGACTTCAGCCCCAGGATGTGATGAGCCGACATCGAGGTGCCAAACACCGCCGTCGATATGAACTCTTGGGCGGTATCAGCCTGTTATCCCCGGAGTACCTTTTATCCGTTGAGCGATGGCCCTTCCATTCAGAACCACCGGATCACTATGACCTACTTTCGTACCTGCTCGACGTGTCTGTCTCGCAGTTAAGCTGGCTTCTACCATTACACTAACCGTACGATGTCCGACCGTACTTAGCCAACCTTCGTGCTCCTCCGTTACTCTTTGGGAGGAGACCGCCCCAGTCAAACTACCCACCAGGCACTGTCCGTAACCCCGATTCAGGGGCCAACGTTAGAACATCAAAACTACAAGGGTGGTATTTCAAGGACGACTCCACAAAAACTAGCGTCTCTGCTTCAAAGTCTCCCACCTATCCTACACATGTAGGTTCAATGTTCAGTGCCAAGCTGTAGTAAAGGTTCACGGGGTCTTTCCGTCTAGCCGCGGGTACACAGCATCTTCACTGCGATTTCAATTTCACTGAGTCTCGGGTGGAGACAGCGTGGCCATGGTTACACCATTCGTGCAGGTCGGAACTTACCCGACAAGGAATTTCGCTACCTTAGGACCGTTATAGTTACGGCCGCCGTTTACCGGGGCTTCGATCAAGAGCTTCTCCGAAGATAACCCCATCAATTAACCTTCCGGCACCGGGCAGGTGTCACACCGTATACGTCATCTTGCGATTTTGCACAGTGCTGTGTTTTTAATAAACAGTCCCAGCCACCTGGTCACTGCGGCTCCAATCAGCTTAGAGAGCAAGTCTCATCACCAATCGGAGCGTACCTTCTCCCGAAGTTACGGTACGATTTTGCCTAGTTCCTTCACCCGAGTTCTCTCAAGCGCCTTAGTATTCTCTACCTGACCACCTGTGTCGGTTTGGGGTACGATTCGGTATAATCTGAAGCTTAGAGGCTTTTCCTGGAAGTATGGCATCAGCAACTTCATCACCGTGGTGACTCGTCTCGTGTCTCAGCCTAACAGCAACCCGGATTTACCTAAGTCGCTAGCCTACACACTTTCACATGGACTACCATCGCCATGCTTGCTTAGCCTGCTCCGTCCCCCCATCGCAATTATACCAAGTACGGAAATATTAATCCGTTTCCCATCGACTACGCCTTTCGGCCTCGCCTTAGGGGTCGACTTACCCTACCCTGATTAACATGGGATAGGAACCCTTGGTCTTCCGGCGTGCGGGTTTTTCACCCGCATTATCGTTACTCATGTCAGCATTCGCACTTCTGATACGTCCAGCATACCTCCCGGTACACCTTCAACCGCTTACAGAACGCTCCCCTACCACTCAGAATAAATTCTGAATCCGCAGCTTCGGTGCATAGTTTAGCCCCGTTACATCTTCCGCGCAGACCGACTCGACCAGTGAGCTATTACGCTTTCTTTAAAGGATGGCTGCTTCTAAGCCAACCTCCTGGCTGTCTGGGCCTTTCCACATCGTTTCCCACTTAACTATGACTTTGGGACCTTAGCTGGCGGTCTGGGTTGTTTCCCTCTTCACGACGGACGTTAGCACCCGCCGTGTGTCTCCCGGATATTACTTTACGGTATTCGGAGTTTGCAAAGGGTTGGTAAGTCGGGATGACCCCCTAGCCTTAACAGTGCTCTACCCCCGTAAGTATTCGTCCGAGGCTCTACCTAAATAGATTTCGGGGAGAACCAGCTATCTCCCGGTTTGATTAGCCTTTCACTCCTAACCACAGGTCATCCCCTAACTTTTCAACGTTAGTGGGTTCGGTCCTCCAGTTGATGTTACTCAACCTTCAACCTGCCCATGGCTAGATCACCGGGTTTCGGGTCTATACCTTGCAACTATTCGCCCAGTTAAGACTCGGTTTCCCTACGGCTACCCTAATCGGTTAACCTCGCTACAAAATA